>JANODW010000028.1:0-11856 GCA_031412875.1 Pirellula sp.
AAATTGGCTGGCTGGCCGCTATCGGCGATGGTCACCACGGGTGGTGAGCTGGAACGGATCGAGAATCTATCCTTGAGCTGGCTCAACAACGAAATCGATCCAGCTACGCGAACGTTCAAGTTCTTTGTGCGATTGGAGAACATGCTGATCGACGACCAACGCAACAATTCGGGACAGCGCCATGTGGCTTGGAAGTACCGTGTTGGCCAGCGCATGCAACTCGGAGTGCCGGTGGCGGAATGGATCGACCAGATCGTATTGCCGGTCGACGCGGTCGTTCGCGATGGCGTCGATAGTTATGTGTTCCAGCAGAATGGCGATCGCTTTGAGCGCAAGGCGGTGCATGAAAAGCATCGCGATCAATCGCGCGTGGTGCTTGAAAACGACGGGTCGGTATTTCCTGGCGACGTCGTCGCTCTTCGAGGAGCCCACCAGATGCAAATGGCGTTGAAGAGCAAATCTGGAGGAGCGGTCGATCCGCATGCAGGACATAACCACTAGAGTATCTCCAGAAAACGCGACGGAATAAGCGATTCATGTTAGACGCAATCCTTCAGTTCTCGTTGCGACAACGGTTGTTCGTCATCGCGATCGCGTTATTGCTCTCCGGCTATGGCGCTTGGACCGCGTTTCATCTTCCGATCGATGTTTTCCCTGATTTGGACCGACCTCGCGTCGTCATCATGACGGAGGCTTCCGGGATGGCGCCTGAGGAGACCGAATCCCGAGTGACATTGCCGATCGAAACGGCCATGAATGGGGCCAATGGGGTTCAAGCCGTTCGGAGCACTTCGTCGGTTGGACTCTCGATCATTTACGTGGAGTTTGGGTTTGGTACCAATGTCCATACCGCGAGGCAAATTGTAAACGAACGGATAGGGATGGTCTCGGATCGGTTGCCCAAAGGGATCAAGCCGCAATTGGCCCCCATCTCGTCGATCATGGGCCAAATCCTTGTTTTAGGCATGTGGAGCGAGGATGGAAAAACCGATTCGATCGATCTTCGAACGCAAGCGGACTGGATCGTACGGCAACGGCTTTTGTCTATCCCCGGTGTGGCGCAGGTCTTTACCATGGGCGGAGGCCGCAAGCAATTTCAAGTTCAAATCGATCAAGATGCGTTGATCAAGTATGGGCTGACTATCGAAAACGTGCGGGCCGCGGTCGAGCGAAGCAATGAGAATGCCACCGGTGGGTATTTGGACCAGCGCGGATCCAATGAGCTGTTGGTCCGGGCGATCGGTCGCATTGAATCGATAGACGACCTCAAGCAGGTGGCCGTTTCGGTACGCAACGGCAGGCCGGTTTCGCTTTCGATGGTTGCCAATGTGGTGGAAGCGGCGCAATTAAAACGCGGAGATGCATCCGCCTTTGTCCGTGAGTCGGAGGATCGTTTTAGCGGTGGTCAAGCCGTCGTGCTGACGGTGAGCAAACAGCCCGGTGCAGACACGCGAGCAATCACCAAGCAGATTCAGTCTGCCATCCGTGAAATCGCCCCATCGCTTTCGGCGGGAATTCGAATCGAATCGCTTTACGCGCAAGAGCACTTCATCGATCGGGCGATCGAAAATGTCATCGTTGCGCTTCGGGATGGCAGCGTACTCGTGGTCATCATTTTGTTTCTTTTTTTGATGAACTTCAGAACCACGTTCATTTCCTTGACCGCCATCCCGCTGTCTCTCTTAATGACCATCCTGGTGTTCTATTGGTTTGGATTGTCCATCAATACGATGACTTTGGGTGGATTGGCCGTCGCGATTGGCGAATTGGTCGACGATGCGATTGTGGATGTCGAGAACATTTTTCGGCGTCTCAAGGAAAACGCCAACCTCGCTCATCCCCGTGCACCTCTGCAAGTGGTATATGCCGCCAGCCTCGAGGTCCGCAGCTCGATTGTGTTTAGCACGCTGATTGTCTGTTTGGTCTTTCTCCCATTGTTCGCGCTTTCGGGAATGGAGGGCAAGCTTTTTAGCCCATTGGGGGTTGCCTACGTCGTGTCCATCCTATGCTCCCTGTTGGTCTCTCTCACGGTAACGCCGGTGCTTTCGTATTGGCTATTGCCCTCGTCGCGAGCGGTATCGCATCTTTCGGATGGGGTCCTGTTGTCGGCTTTGAAAGCCATTGTGGCGAGAGTCATTCGATTTAGTCTGCGATTCCCAAGGCTCAACATAGGAGCAGTCTTGATAATGGTGGCCGTATCCGCTTGGACGGTATCAGGTTTGGATCGGGATTTTTTACCTCCTTTTAACGAGGGTGCTATCCAGCTCAATGTATTGCTTCCGCCGGGTACCTCACTCAACACCACCATTGAGATCAACAAAAGTGTGGAGCGGTCGCTGGTTCGCAACCCAGATATCTTGAACTTTGTTCGCAGGACGGGGCGAGCGGAGTTGGACGAGCATGCGGAACCGGTCACCTCCAGTGAGTACATCATCGACTTGGAACCGCTCTCGACCAATTCTCGTCAGAAGCAACTCGAGCGCATTCGCGAGGACTTGGTCGAGATACCCGGAATTGTTTTCGCGGTGGAGCAGCCGATTTCGCATTTGATCTCGCATATGCTTTCGGGCGTCAAAGCCCAAATCGGTGTGAAGCTTTACGGGGATGATCTCGATTTGCTCAGGCGGAAGGCGGGCGAGGTCAAGTCTTCGATGCAGCAGGTTCGAGGCGTCCGCGATTTGATCGTCGAACAGCAGACGCTCATCCCTCAGCTACGGATAGAGTACGACCGAGGTCGGTTGTTGACTGTTGGGCTGACGGTCGATGCGCTCAACATGTTGATCGAGACGGCCATGAACGGACAGGTCGTATCGGAAATCATGCAGGGGCAACGAACGTTCGATCTGGTCGTACGACTCAAGGACGATGCGAGGGAAAACTATGACGTTTTGAGACGGTTGCCGGTTGAGTTGCCAGGCGGCGGTACCGTGCCGCTGGAATCGCTCGCCCGAATATCGCAATCCAGTGGTCCCAACTCCATCCAGCGCGAGAAAATTCGGAGGCGGATTGTGATCCAGTGCAACACGGCGGATCGGGGGTTGGTCGAAGTCGTACAGGAGATACAGAGCAAGTTAGCGACCTTGAAAGAGAGCTTGCCCCAAGGCTACTATTTTGAATTCAGTGGCCAGTTCGAGAGCCAGCAGAACGCTTCGAAAGCCATCGCATGGCTGTTTGCGTTGGCATTGCTGGGTGTGCTGCTGGTCCTTTACACGATGTTTCGGAGCATCAACTTGTCGTTGCAAGTGATGGCTGCGATACCGATGGCGTTCATAGGTTCGGTTGCTGCGCTAGTCATCACAGGCCAAAATTTGACGATCGCCAGCATGGTTGGATTCATATCTCTGGGAGGTATCGCTTCCAGGAATGGGATTTTACTGCTCCAACACTATTTGCATTTGGTCCGTGTTGAGGGAGAAACGTGGAGTCACGACATGATTGTCCGGGCGGGTCTCGAACGCTTGGCACCGGTCCTGATGACGGCATTGACAGCCGGGATCGGATTGATTCCGCTGGTGCTTGCGGCGGGCCAACCGGGCAAGGAGATTTTGTACCCGGTTGCGACCGTCATCTTGGGCGGAGTCATCAGCTCAACGCTATTGGATTTCTTTGTGCACCCCGCGCTCTTTTGGCTTTTCGGATTGAATTCCGCCCAACGGGCAGTGGCATTGCCCGCCGAAGAGTTCGAGACATTCAACGCATCCCGCGATTAAATCCCGCGATTAAGTTGACCCATCGATTAAGCGCGGGTAGGAACCAGTTGGCTCATGGCCAGATCGACCAAGACGGGAGCCAACGGTTTTGCCCAATGCTGTCCAAGTTGCGTCCCCATTTGCTCGCTCGATTGCTCCCCACGGGCTTCTTCGTTCCCATGGTCCGAAAGGTTGTCGCTCGGCGGATTCTGTGGATGAGTTTGGTCGGAGTACAGGTCGCTTGTTGCCATGAGGATGGCCAACATCGGCTCACTCGTGAACTCCAGCTCGGTTAGGTCGGAGCGGTTCGCGTTTTGACTTGACTCTGTCCCCGAGACAATCACCGCGGTCCAGTTTCCGATGAACGATTCGGTTGCCCCGGAGCGAACGCTGGCAAGATTATTGCTTAAGGACCCGCTCGGGTCAGCGACAGTGAAGCTGGAGCAGTTTGCCTGGAGTTGAGCCCATGAAAGCGGTCCACCATGCGAATAGCCCCATGGATTATGAAGCGTGAAGGTGTCTGTCGATGGATTGTAGCCCGTCACCGAATAGGCATGGCTGCCATACAGACCTTCACCGGAAGTTGGTTTGGTTCCCAATGTCACCGCGCGCCCGGAGGCCAAGGCATTAACCAGCGTTTGCTTGGAAGTTGTAGCAAAAGAATAGTTGGACGAATTGACGCCGAGCACTTGGGCGTTGACATAGGACATCCATCCACCTTCGATTGAAGCATAACTATTTTTTCCGTCTCGCCCCGAGTTGCCGGTTTCATTCCATTGCGCGTAGGCTTTTTCGGCTAACGCGATCCACAGCGTGGTGCTGGTGCTCGAAATGCTCTGACCGTACCCCGAGTAGCGAAGTTGACCGGAGCTGCTGGGCAGGCGACGATTGACGGTTACGTAGTCTGCCTTCCCGTCCACATAAAATCGAACGGTGTAGGTGCCGTCGCTATTGTCGATAAACAAATTGCGAACGGCGTCTGGGTTGCTGTCGGCGATCGATCCCACAGCCGCAATGAAATAGCAGTCGCCGAGTTGTCCTTGCCTTGCATCGCTGCGGGAGGGAGTCCCATTGAATAGATTGCCGACGACGGTTTGGTAACTGTAACTAGAATTGGTGAGCGACGGTTCATCGGCCCCCAGAAACCACTTATCGACCAGTTTGTAGAGCAGAGTGGCGGAGCTGCCGGCGGCCAAGTTTCCAGCTACTTGCCCTTGGAAGTTTCGGTTCGCGGGATTGACGTTCACGACATCCTTTGCAAGCTCCCTCACATAGGTCGGCATGGCGTAAATCGATGCGCTCGAGGCAAGCCATTGGAGATCCGCAAGTTCAATCGCATCGACGAATCCATCGCTCCCAACGCTCCGCAGGACCTGGATGATTTCGTTGCGAGTCAATTGGTTATCGACGTATAGGGAGCTCACCAAATTGGCAAGCGCTGCGTTCCGCAGAGCCCCAGAAGGTGTGGGCGTGGGCGTGGGCGTTGGTGTTGGTGTTGGTGTTGGTGTTGGCGTAGGTGTAGGTGTAGGTGTAGGTGTAGGTGTAGGTGCCGATGAAGTGACTTCGACACTCGCCGTCCCTGTATGGTTTCCGACTTTGGCGGTGATGGTAAAGGTGCCAGCTCTGGTACCGGCATTGAACATTCCGTTGTTGGAGATCGACCCACCGGAGGCGGTCCATATTGCCCTGGGTTGATTGGCAATATTTTGGCCAAACTGATCGATGGTTTGGTAGCGGAATTGTTGGGTAGCATTTGTATTGATGCTCAATGTGCCTGGAGTGACCGACACTCCGCTGACGGTTTGGAGCACGTTCAAAGTCAGATTGAATCGAACATTGCCCACTGCGACTCGAACGGCATAGGTTCCTGCACGCTCAAACGCGATGGACGTGGCGCTTCCGGATTGCTGGAGTGAGGCAGAGGTTCCGACCGGTGCGGCGACGTTGGTCCATTCGAACGATGGCTCGGTTGTCATCGCGTTTCCGAATTGGTCAAACCCGCGTGCGTTCAGCCTGATGTCGCGACCCGAGATGGCCAAGGGAGTGCTGCTGCTCACCGCACGATTATCTGGCGTATAGGCGACGATGTTCGAGAGCACCCGGACGACTTCGAACGAGATCAATTGGGAAGTGTTTCCGACGCGTGCTTTGAGGGTATACAAGCCTGCTCTAGAGAACGCGATGGTGGGATTGCTGGACGCACCGCTTGCTGTGGCGGCGCCGCCGGTGGGTGCGGAGACGGTTGACCAAGTGATGGAGGGCAAGGACGAAGCAACGTTACCGAATTGGTCGACACCTTGTACGTTCAATCGCAGCGTTCTTGATTCCACAAGGACCGGGTTGTTGGGGTCCAACACCGTTGCATTGGAGTTTGAGAATCGCAGAAATGAAATGGATGGAGTGACATTGATTGCAAGCGTGGAACTGATCGTACCTGCTTGGGCTCGGATACGATACACACCTGCGCGGCTGAAGGCTGCAGTTACGGAGTTGCCATCGGTGACCAGGTTCGCGCTCCCTTGGGTCGGTACGCTAATGGTCTGCCAACTGATCGAAGGCTGCTGGGCCATGGCTCCACCAAACTGATCTAACCCTTGCACTCGGAAGCTTCGTCGGATGTCGCTGGTGCTGAGGGTGCTAGATGCGTTGAGTGTGTTCCCTTCGGCTGTTTTGACCAAGAGGCTTGTTAGTGTTTGTTGCACCGTCAGATCCAATGACGAACTGGTGGATAGCCCCTGCGCGTCGGTGATCGTAACGAGGATTTGATATTCGCCCGGCTTGTTAAAGGTGAGCAGGTTGTTTTTGGCTCGATTGGTTTTGTTTGCTGCGAATTGAATTGTTCCGCCGGTGGGGGCGTTGATCATGCTACAGTGGTATTTGAGTTGGGACTCACCTGCATTGTCCGCGCCCAGAACACTGAGGCTTGCGGTTCGCCCAACCACAGTGGTTGCATTGGACAGTTGCAACGAGCTGGCAACCACCGGCGCTGAATTGCTCTGCGTCGTCGTTGTGGAAACAATTTGCGTCGAACCAGCATGATCTTGCGAGTTCAATAACAGGAGACTCGACTCGAGGCCATCGATCGAATTCATCAAACGCGATTCGAGTTGTTCCAATCCAAGTTTGGTCGTTTTGCGATTTGTTTTTTGGTAGGGAAGGTCGCGACAGGAGCGATTCGAGCGATTGGACATATCTAGCTGTAACCTCATGAGGATCGTTTTGTGGGCGATACATCGAGAAAGCTAGTTCGGAATTCGGCTAAGAGCAAATTGGGATTGCCAACCGAGTTGAGACGCGGTCCCGCACAGACGGGTGAAAGGCTTCAAATCAAGAAAACGGAAACGATCGGCAGAATCGTCATTGCCGCCACAATCCGCAGCGTTGGAACTGCATCAAAGCCGAGCCAAAACCGCGTCAAAACCGCGTCAAAACCGTGCAAAAACCGTGCAAAAACCATGCAAAAACCATGCAAAAACCATACCAATCCAGCCCGGCGCCCGTCCTGGTCCTGTCGTAAAACTTTGCATCCACGCGATCGGATTATCGCATCGAGGACACCACTACGAACAAGAAGATGACCAGGAGTACGAACAGGAACATACCGGCGATGACGCCCGTGAGCTTGGCGTAAGAAAAAGGCGCGGTCCCGTACACTTCTCCTGTTTGTCCATTGACCAAAACGCGATACGGTTGTTGGTTGTACTGGTATACCATAATCCAAATAGGGAGGAGCATCGGAACGCTTTTCATGTCTTGGATGCGGACGTTGGCATGGAGATTGCGGATACTGCCGGCGATCGTCTGTTGGGCTTGTCCTGCCTCGTATTGCTCGACCAATGCCGAAGCTCTTGCGCGGGCGTCGCGGCGGGTGACCCGAAACTCTTCGACGATGACATTGGTCAAATCGACGGAGTCGGGTGGCACCGACTGGGAGAGATCAAAGGGAGCAATTTCTTGCACTTCGGCTGGGGTCAACGTCCCACTGGCACCGACGAGGACACCGTCATAGTTTCCGGTTCGCGTTCCGAACACGGGTCTCCAGGATCCGCGTGCGCCGAAAGGGACCGAGGAGCTGTCGGCGGTCCAAGCGGTTTCGGTAGTGGCGGAGAAGACCCAAAAGGGGACGTAGACTTGGGTGACTTTATTGACGATGGAGCGCTGCGATGCGTCGCCGGGTTTCCAAAATCCTTGGCTCAGCCAATTTCGGAGTCGCGATTCGACTTGGGACTGTAGGATTTGAAACGTTACAACTCCATCGGGCTTGAGCGTCCTAGCATCCTTTCGGGACGACATTTTCTCGCTGCCACAAAAGGGGCACCGGAGGTTTTTGGCAGAAGCGTCGTAGCTCATGGAGGCTCCGCACTGATCGCAACGGAAGCTCATCACGCTCGCTTGTTGGGCAATCGCAGACTTCGGCACCGTTCCGACTCCGGCCGCATCGACTCCTTGCGTGTTTTCTGTTCCGCAATTGCTACAGAAGAGATCTTCCAAGTCGAGATAGGTTCGGCAAGTTGTGCATCGGGACTCGATGTTCATGAGCCAAGCCTCGGATGATTGAGGACGATCACGAGAGCGACAATGATCAGGATCAGCAATGCGACCGCGATCACCGCTGCTGAAATACGGGAGGCGGACCATGGTTTTTCGCCCACCATTTTACCGGTCTGGCCATTGACGAGAAAACGAAACACCTTGTCCCCGTAGCGATAGCTCAATACGTGTACCGGCAACAAAATCAGATCGGTTCCGCCCACATCCAAGTCGGTCGACACGGACAATCCCGATTGAACATCTCCCGGGAGAAAGTTGCGAATATTATTGAGCTCGCGTTTGCGAAATTCTTGTTGGGTTGCGGCCAACGCTGTTTCACGGCTGACGCTGTATTCCTCGGACATCCAGCCCGCCAAATACATCGGTTGGTAGCGCATCATAGAGTTTAGTTGATACGGTTGGATCGCGAGCGCTTCGTTTTGAGCGAGGCCTTTCGAGGCCGACACCATGTATCCCGAGTAGTACTTTCTATAGATTCCGGACAGAGGCCACCATTCTGTTTCTTGGACCATTCGCGTGCGAGTCTCCGTTTTCCCTTCTGCGTTTTTGACGGTGTAGGTTTCCGTCCGGTACCAGTGCTCGCCGATTTGGGCAGACCATTGACTCATCGCCTGCATAGAGAAGTGCCAGAAGGGAATATAGATCCCTTGTTGCTTTTCTGTTGTCGCTTTGGTGACGAGGTCTCCGGGTCGGAAGAAACCGTTCTTCCCAATCCATTGGAAGAACAGCTCTTGGGCCTTTTCCCGGGAGACTTCAAAACCGATGATGAATTCGGGCCGTTGGGCGGTTCGCTGTTCGGCGGGCAGCTCGGCGACATAGGCAGAATCGCAAAAAGGGCAGCGAAGGCTTCGCTGTTCGCGGGGTGCATCGACTTCGCTGCCACAATTGTCGCATCGAAACGTGCGTGTAGCTCCTGACGCTTCCACCTGCGTGGTTGCGACCGAAACGCTACCGCTATCCCGCGTCTCTAATTCGGGATAGTGGGGTGGATTCATCGCAGAATCAAAGGGTTTGCTGAGCCCTTTGGTCGGTGTTTCGAAAGGAATACCGCATGAAACGCAAAATCTGGATCCGACTTGGCGAGGCGTACCGCAAGCCGAACAAGGCATTAGCGGGCTAGCCATCGATCGATTGGAGGCTTGAAGAGGATCGTAGTCGATCACCTGGGCTTCGACAGGCTCAAGCTCTTGATTAAGGCGTTTGCTCATACAAGCTAAAATGCAAAATGCTAAACGGATGGGTGAGCTGGAATCATTGCGGCCGTACGCCTGGGAACGGGATCATTTTCTGGTAAAACAATGGCGAGCGAAATTCCAAACGCAAAAAAACCTCTCAATGACAGCGAACCAATGACTCAATCACCCCGGGGGGATGAAAATTCCGGCAAATTCGGCCCTTGGACGATCCTGCAACACAACGAAGTCTACCGTGATGCTTGGATGACGGTTTACATGGATAATGTGCTCCGTCCCGATGGTCAGCCCGGTACCTATTCCACCGTTCGTATCAAGCCAGGGGTTTGCGTGATTCCGATTGCCGAAGACGGCACTTGCTATTTGACCAAGGAGTTTCATTATGCGGTGGGGCGAGACACAATCGAGGGCATTAGTGGAGGGATCGAGGAGGGCGAGACACCTGAAGTGGCTGCTGCTCGAGAGCTTGAAGAGGAGGTAGGGATTGTCGCAGATCGTTTGATCCCGTTGGGGGTAGTGGACCCATTGACCGCCGCGCTCGCTTCGCCGACAAAAATGTTTCTTGCTAGGGAACTTCGATTCACACAAACCAAAATGGAAAGCACGGAACGGATCGAACGGGTTGAGATCCCATTTCACGAAGTGCTGCGAATGGTTCTGGAAAATGAGATCACGCATGCTCCCTCGTGCGTTGCCATCCTCAAAGCCAACCTTGCCATGCAGAAGCGATAACGGGTCTTATTCCGAGCAACCACTATGGCGAAAAAGCAATTGAGATTGATGAAGTCACGAAATGCTCGGCGTCGTTACGCACCTGGCACCGCGCCGGGTTCGATGATTGTGGATCCCAATGCCAATCCAACCACTATCCGCATCATGGCATTCGGCGGCGCGGAGTTTCTCGAACGGGACATCAAAGACGTCGCGGAAATCCGCGCGCTCCTGGTCGCTTATCGCAGCGTTTGGATCGATGTCACGGGACTGGGAAGCCAACAGCGACTAAATGAAATTTCCCAGTTCCTGAAACTACACCCGCTCGCGATGGAAGACGTCGTCAATGTCCATCAGCGTGCCAAGGTGGATGAGTACGAAGATTCGATTTTCGTCGTATCGCGCATGGTCGACGGCGAAGATCTCTCGCAAACGGAACAATTGACCTTTTTTTTGACAAAGCAAGTGTTGCTATCGTTTCAAGAGCGGCCTGGAGATTGTTGGGACCCCTTGCGAAATCGGATCCGAACGCGACGGGGCAAGATTTGCGATTCAGGAGTCGATTATTTGCTGTACGCTTTGCTGGACTCCGTGATTGACAGTTACTTTCCGGTCATGGAAAGACTGGCAGAACAGGTCGATTTGATTGAAGCCGAAATCATTGAAGGTTTGGATCGGGCGCAAATGCAAAAGATCCATCAATTGCGCGGTCAATTGCTTTCCTTGCGGCGTGCGATTCGGCCGCATCGAGAAATGATCAACGAGTTGATTCGCGATTCCTTGCCGCACATCAGCCCCGAAACGAGGATCCATTTGCGAGATTGTTACGATCACGTCGTACAGGTTATCGACGCGGTTGATACTTACCGCGAGTTGACGTCAGACATGCGAGATTTTTACCTCTCCAGCGTCAGCAACAGCATGAATGAAGTGATGAAGGTATTGACAATCATCTCGACGATTTTCATACCGCTGTCCTTCATTGCCGGGGTATACGGAATGAATTTCGACACTACATCGCCTTGGAATATGCCGGAGCTGCAATGGATTTATGGATACCCGTTTGCATTATCGTTAATGGGTGCCGTCGCCTTTGGGCTTTTGATTTACTTTCGGAACCGTCGTTGGCTATGATTTTGTAGCGGAGCGGCCCGTTTTTCCTTTGTGTTTCAAAAGCGGCAGGGCGCAAGCCCTCCGGTGTCGCGCTGTTTGCGTTAGCGTGTCGGTATTTACTCCGCTTGCACGGTGTTTTGCAGGGGCGTGACCGGACGGCTTGCGCCGTTCCGCTTTTGAGTGACTTTTTACAACCACTGCCCACTTACGACGACTGTGAGATCCAATGAAAAGAATTCGATTGCCAATTAGCAAATATTGCTTACCGCTGGTGGCTTCGTTGGCTTGGCTCGGCCCAGTTCTTGCGCCGCTAACTTGTTCTGCCGACCAGTTTGTCTTGTTCGATGTTACGTTCGACTACGCGAAGGCAGATGCCGACAACTCGAAACCGAGCAAGTCGCATTTCTACGTGAAGGACAAGATGATCAATCCAGAACGCCCCAAGGATTGGACTTCACCGGTCGACTATCGCAATGGGACGGTTCATGTGCGATTGGAAGTGCTCGAAAAGCCGGCCGGCGATGCGCCGACAACTTGGAGTATTTGCTACATCCCCAATAAAGGGCAGAAAAATGGCTACGGCTGCCTGGGCACCGACG
>JANODW010000029.1:0-2676 GCA_031412875.1 Pirellula sp.
TTCTAATTTCGAGACGGGAATCGCTAACGGCCCACACAACGAATCCAATCGGTCCAATGATGCTGCGCCTGCGTTGTCGATGATCAATTGGCTCATCCATTTGTTCCAGACCCAACTCTGGAATGCAGAGATATAGATCCCGCGCAAATCTTGTCGAATCAACGCGACAGCCCGTTTGAAGTCCGTCGGATGATCGCATAGGTACGTTACGATGCTGCGTCTATGCGAACGGTCCAATAGGGCTTTGCATTTTATCCAATCACCCCAGTAGTCTCGCAGGATCTCTTTCTGCTCCTTTTCTCGCGGCCGATCATGCAAATTCGGCTCGGCCATCGAAAGGTAAAGGGCCCGTTCATAATTGGTCAAACACCACGGTACGGCGATCAATTCGCCACAAAACCCGATCGAACCGAATCGCTGGTCGTCGAAATAATTGACCACACCGGTCTGCTGAATGTATCTGCAGCGCTCGGTCAGCTTGGCAACTTGATCCTCGGAGATGCGCCTCAGACGGATCTCAAACCGGTTGGAAACAATGTCCTTGGCGTGATACGGTTGTGGGATCTGGCCGAGGTATTCCAGTTGAAAAGATTTGTCAGTTAGGCCCGAATGAGGGCCCTTGAAAATTGTCAAATACTGAGTGGTGTCGGCGTGCCTGTCCTTCATCCCGCCATAGCTCAAGTCACGTCGAGCAATCTGCCATTTGTGCAGGATGTATTGCATTGCCTCGGGCGTGCCGAGTCCACATTTGTCCAGACGGTACAATCCGAACGGCCCCTTGCTCGGGACGACATCGGTAATTTCTTCGACCCGAAAGTCTTCGGGGAGCGTTTTCAGTTTCATCAAGGAGCAGGCATGTTTAATGGGAACAACGATTCGCTTGGCAAAGCTCGCTCCTCTCGGGAAGCTTCATCCACTGGGCAAAGCTTAATCGAACCCCAAGCAAATAGCACGGGCTAGAATTCGTTCAGTAGCCACCGGGCGTTGAGAAATCGCTATAAGTATTGAATTCTTCATGACGATTTCCGATTTTATTGAGAAATCGGGTGTAGCTGCTTTCCCAAACCAATTCGATATCGCCCACCGGTCCGTTTCGCTGCTTGGCGATAATGATCTCTGCTTGCCCCGCATATTGAGCTGCATCTTCTGCGTTTCGGTGGTAATAGCCTTCGCGGTGAACAAACAAAACCACGTCGGCATCCTGCTCGATGGCCCCGGACTCGCGCAGGTGACTGAGCTTGGGCCGGTGATCCTTGCCTTCTTCGGATTGCCGATTCAATTGCGACAGGCATAGGATGGGGACGTCCTGTTCCCGCGCGAGCATCTTGAGTCGCCGCGCCATTTTTGCAACCTGCTCTTGCCGAGGGTCCTTGGGATTGTCGGGATCCAAAAGCTGCAAATAATCGATGACAATCAAACCGATTTTGCGGCCATTGGGCTTGCGCATTTCCTGTTGCGAGATACGCCGGGCCACGGCGGCGACTTCGCTGACGGTTCGGCTCGGCGCGTCGTCAATGTAGAGGGGCGCTTCGCTGATTTTAGCCGCATTGGCGAGCAACCTCTTTTGGTCGTCTTTGGAAATCGTTCCCACTTTGAGCCGCTGCCCGTCCACTTTCGCGATGGAGCAGAGCATACGGTCTACCAATTCGATGGCGTTCATTTCGAGGCTGACAAAGAGCGTTGGAGCGTTCTCCTTCATCGCCACCTGTTCGGCGATATTCATGGCGAACGCCGTCTTTCCCATACTCGGTCGCGCGGCCAAAATGATCAACTCCCCGTTGTGCAGCCCACCGGTCATTTGATCGAAATCGGTGAAGTGCGTTAGGACACCGCTTTGCAGTTGTTCGCCCTGCATGCGCTGGTCGATCCGAGTCATGGCCGCTTTGAGCACTTCGGAAACCGAGGTCGCAGTGTTGGCACTGCGCTCGTCTTGAATACTGAATATCTTTGCTTCTGCTTGAGAAACCAACTCCTTGGCGTCCGCACTCTCTTCGTAAGCATCGGATAATATCGATGTCGAGGCATCGATCAACCTGCGGATGGTCGCCTTGCTACGCACGTTCTGCGCGTAGTACTTGGCGTGCGCAGCGTTCGGCAATTCATTCGAAAGTTTGATTAGGTAAGCCGTTCCGCCGACCAAATCAAAATCGCCCGACGCTTTCAAATCGCTGACCAGCAATGTAGGATCCATCCGCCGACCGCTGTCGAACAAATTCATCATCGCCGCATACAGTTTGCGATGCGCGTCGTCATAGAAATCGTCGGCACGCAACTCCAATGCCAAGTCGTTGCAGATGTCCGGATTGAGCAGCATACTGCCCAACACACCCATCTCGGAAGCCAAATCAAAAGGAGGCGACCGGTCTAGGATATTCGCACTCGGCGGCTTTTTGCCCTTGGACGAATCATCCTTTCGGAAGCGTTTTTGTTCAGTAACCATGCAAATACACCGGCGAAAAGAGGTTCCTCTGCCACTGCTGCTTCAGTGACGAACCGCATTTTACCGATTCCTGGCTAGCAAGCGAGTCGCATCTAGATTTAGTGCTCGCGTTGCCAAAACCACAAAACTTGCGATATCCATCCTACCGTAGGATGGGACCTTTGTCCCGTCCGTTTGGTAGTTCGGGACAATGGTCCCAAACTACTGCTGGTATGTTGCGGCCCGCCGTAGCCAAT
>JANODW010000030.1:0-1720 GCA_031412875.1 Pirellula sp.
TTGGATGACGATAGCACGTTGGTGGTCGACGGGATCAAAGAGCTGCTTATTTCGACGCGTCAAAGCTATTTGGCAGATATGGGGAATCGAGCTCGCAAGATTCCACCGCTGCTGCTAACGCAATGCCTCAAGTTTATCCGGAACCAAACGCTTTTGGACAGGCGATTCACTCCTAGCTTTTACACGTTAGCGCGTTCGGCTCAGCAAGTGATGGGAGACCAGTATACGATCCATTTGGTAGAGGCAGCCAAAAACTACCCCTACGAGGAGGAACTGCCTTGGCCCACGTTGCGCATGGGGATCGAAGAAGCATTCCTGCCCGACATTGGAATGGTGTCGATGACCAATCGTTTGCCCGGCCCACCCATGGACTGGAAATCGCTTGAACTGAATCGGCCGGCGCTCAAGTTGGACCAACGCAAATGGAAGATGCGTTGGAACCCGTATCACCAATGCTCCTGGCCCGACGAGGACACGCGCATTGAGAGTTTTCGCAATCGGGTGATCGAACGCGCGCAGGGAATGATCGGCGCCGATTTGGCTCGAACGGAAAAGTTTACGACGAGCATGATGGACGGAATCGATCTCCGAGAGACGCTTCGCCATTGGTACGACGGCGCGCTGTTTGTCAAAGTCCAACCTCCCACTATTGGGCACTTGGATGCAGCGGTAATGCTCTTTGACAGCAACCCGGACCCGAATGAATATTCATGGCGTGCGACTTGGTTTGCAGAACATGAAGAGGAGTCGACACTCGCCTTCTTTGCGACTCCCTTCCAAAAAGAAATGCTCGGTCCAGGGGTCGCCGTATCTACCTACGGAGGTGCTCTGTTTCTTTTCCCACCTAGGCGAATCGAAGACATTTGGGAGGACGAACTGCTAGACCTGGCCGATACCATTGAGAATCGTTTGGTCGCTGCCGCTTGCCTACACGCGCAGTCGCGACATATCGCATTTCTGAGTTGGACCGCACCGTCACTGGCTATGAAGAAAATAGCCAAAATATTCAAGAAAGTTTTGGTGCACGTGCCCCTCAATCATTTCTCGGATTCTGTTGTCCAGCAGTTGAGAACGTTTCACGTGCTCAACGGGCAGCATGTTCGAAGCTATGCAGCGCATTTCATTCGCAAAGCCTAACGAACCGGTCGCATGAAGCACTCCCAGGAGAACGAGGGTTGCTCGTTCCCCCTGGAAGCTTCAGAAACCAAAAGGCAACGGCGCTTGAAGCATCGTCGCCAATCCAATCACTACTTCTTTTCTACTTTGGCAAACTTGGCTTTTGCATAAGCGTCTTCACCAAAAAGATCCTTCATCTTGTCGTCATCGGACATCTTTTCTGCTTTGCCTTTGCAGTTTCCACAGCAGAAGCCAACAGTCGCGCCCTTGTATTCAACCGAGAATTCACTCTTCAAAGGACCACCCGAGAATGGGCAAGTCTTTTGTTCTACTTGCTTGGAAGCAATCAGTTGGTGGTTGGCTTTGGAAGCGAACGACTTTTTGTCCCCTTCAAACTTCTTCAAGCAATTCCCGCAGCAAAAGTAGACCTTGCTGTCTTTCCATTCGCTGGACTTGTCTTCAGCAACCACTTTATCTGCAAACATGCACTTGAGCTTGGTGAGATCCACCTTGCTATCGGCAGCGATGCTCACGGCAGTGAAAGCGGCAACAAAGGCAAATAGTCCTGCGACCCATGTGTTTTTCATATAAACGACTCCAAAAA
>JANODW010000031.1:0-4351 GCA_031412875.1 Pirellula sp.
GGAAGCGGTGCCGGAGGTGGGGCGCGATAGCCCGACGAGAATTTTGATGGTTGTCGTCTTGCCTGCACCGTTCGGACCGATAAAGCCCAAGATCTGGCCGCGATCCACATGGATCGATAACGAGTCCAACGCGACAAAATCGCCGTAACGCTTGGACAGCGATTTGATTTCAACAACATGCTCATTCATATTTTTCGCGATCTATTTTACGCCTGTTTGGACTAAGTTATTGCGAGGAAGCGTTTGGCCATTCACCGAAAGACGCAAGTGCTTGATTTGCCAACTAATAAAACTGCTCTGGGAATTGCTATCGACCCCATCCGCGTTCGTGACTGAAATTCTCAAGTCCAATCGCCCGTCTCTCAAATCGTTGAGGATACGAGGATCGTCGATGGTTCCTTTCCAGGGAATGGAGGGGCTATTCAATTCGACGATTTCGATCGGCGAGTCCTTTATGGACCAGATCAAACGGACTTTCCGTCTGGGTGCGACAATGTCCCAATCCAATTGGATCGATGAGGCTGCCAAAGGAACCGCTTCGGGGGGCAGCACGAACGACAGGTCGGCTTCGGTATCCAACGAAGTCTCACCGGCCCAACGGCCAGTTCTGAAGTTAAAGATCGTGCTCACCGCAGGGTTTTCCTCTTGCGGCTCAACGCGGATGAGAGGGTAGGGAATGTACACGTTGGCGCCGACGTCCGGGACCGCCATCTCAAGAGGGATCGCTACCAAGGAGGCTCCGCGGCGTTCCAACGGGGAGTTCCATGTGGGAGATTGAGGCCACAGGCCGGTCCAGCAAAAGACCGTACGAGGCGTGGGACTTCGGCGCGTTTCCGATGCGAGAAATAGGTTGTTATAAACGGTGGCGCGACGCCCTTGCTCGTCGCTAACAATCGAGGAAGTGGTCCATCGATTGCCATCGGCGGGCAAATCACCATTCACCAAAATCGACCGGTTCGGCTCGATCCAATTCGCTAAGGATGGGGAGCCAGGATTGAAATTGACGACGACATCCTCAGGCGAAGACGGTAAGCCTTGCGGGAACTCCAACACCATCCCTTTGTCGGTCAATTTCGCTTTGGCCAAATACGATCCGTCCGAAAGCGCGACCTCGGATTGGTATCGCCATGTTCCTGGTGGCCAATCCGCATTGGATAGCTGCCAACTCTCGAAGTCCTTGGCAATCAAACTTCGAACGCCGCTTTCGATGTTCTCAGAGGGGACCGCGAACCCGTCGGTGTGACTCACTAAATCCATCGAACGGCTCTCGGAAAGATAGACCGCCGACTTGCTGCGAATCAGACCGCCTCCATTGGGCCAAAACTGGGCAAACTGAAGTTCAGAAACCATCGATGGAATATCGCTGCGTTTCCAAGTGGCCGCCAATATTAACGGTGCAGTCGAAGCCATCGCAACCGCCGGCGCGATCCATCCAATGCGCCGCAAATCCCCCGCGAACGCAGTCCCAACCCCCGCAGCAATCAACAGCGCACAAAAGCCGATCAGGATCGAACCCACCCATTGCCGCGACACGACGGGTGATCCGATCAACTGCAGCGGATACGTTGCCTCCACCGCGTCATAAGGTTCCGTGAGACGCGTGGAATTCAATGAGCTAGAAATCGTTCCTTCCCAAAGTGGAGCGGTGAACGCGGACTGCGACATCTGATCGGAAGATTGCGTTTTTCTTGGGGCGAGCCAAGCTTTGCTTTCAAGCGTTGCGATGATCAGTTCCCCATCTCCTACTTTCATGCTGATCGCTGCCGGCCAGCCATCGATCGAATGGGTGACGCGTCCCCCTTGCTGTAGCACGCGCTTCATACGCATCGGTTGGTCGCTATCGATGGTGCGGTCCTTCAATGGAAGTTCTGTTGGCGAATTGATTTTCATGACGAGGTGATTGAGTTCGACCGTCTCCATGGTCTCGCACTGCTGGTCGTACACCAAGAGAGGCCGAACCATGGAGGTATCGATTTCGTCGAGCAAAACCAAGACATGGCCGCCTCGTTGCAGGAACGCTTGCAAGGCAGTAACCGACGCGGCATCCATGAGCGTTTCGCGTTTTCCGACGATGAAGGTTTCGACCCCTTTCCAATCGACCGAACTCAGCGGCAGCGGCTCGCTATCGAGCAGGATACATCGGCGAGTCAGCCCCAAATCGATTCGAGAAGCCAAAACCAATTCGTAAGACGCATAAGGTTCCGTCGGAGGCCAACGCCAATAAGCGCCGTCGAAAGGCTCTATCGGCAAAGCGATGGCCGTTGAAATAGGTTCCTCATCGAATTGCAAGGTCAACGTTTCTGTTACAGGCTCGTCCCCCTTTTTCAACATCACTTCGCGGCCATTCTCGATCGCGTTCAAAGTAACGATCACGCTGATCGGTGAGGTGTTTGTTTTGGGAGAAATGCGTATGTGCAAATCAAACTCTTTCTCCTCACCCGGTGCCAGTTCGATTTGGCGCCGATCTTCTTCGCCGCTCTGGCCTGCGAGCCGTCCCACCAACTGGCCCACTGCCGGTACTTTGCCCGAATTGCGGACCGAAGCCTGCAATGCGATCATTCCCCCTTTTTTGATACGGGTGACGGGTGCTTTGGACAAACGGAAGAACTCAAGGCCGGCGGGAGCTGTCGGTTCCGCATTGGCATTTGCGGCAACTTCGCTGGTGCTCCAACCGATGAGGATTGCGAATAGAATCAAGCCTGGCATAAATCCATTGGCAAATGGGAGCATAGATGACTAGCAATTGAATGATTAAAAAAGGGAGGAATCACGCCCGCCAGGGCGATAGGGCCCATCGAGGTGCTGGGCTGGAACATTGACGGTGCGCTAACGGAGTTTAATCCAACATGGGACGCTCGTCGAGCAACCCGAACCGGCTTTCCGTCATTCGATCCAAAGGATTCGACTGCATTGCGATCGCATCGGGATTTCACCGCGAGATCATCGCGATCGTCGATCCGTTTCGCTCCTCGCAAAAATCCCCGCTTTAAGATAAATTGTTCGCTTTCCATTCCTCACTAGGCGCCGCGATGTCGACCATTCCTGCCATCCTCACCAAACGAACCATCGAGGGCATTTCTGCAGTATTGCTTCCCTGGAAGCCCAATGGCGCAATCGATTTGGATTCGTATTTGCGAGGCTTGGAGAGGACTTGGAAATGCGGTTTGACCCCGGCTGTCAACATGGATACCGGCTACGCCAATCTGCTAACGCCCACGCAGAGAAAAGAGATTTTGCTAACGGTGGCGCAAGTCGCAGCCGGCCGTCGTTTCGTTGCCGGGGCCTTTGTAGAAGACCTCGCGGGTGATGTGGTGCGTAATTACATTGATCTTTGTGTTGAAATCCAGGAGTCGGGCGGAACTCCCATCCTTTTTCAATCCACGCGATTGACTCAATTGCCTACCGACAAACGAATCGATGCGTATCGAAAAGTTGCGAAGGAATGCGATCGATTGTTGGGGTTCGAACTTGGCAAAATGTTCGCTCCGTTCGGCGAGATTTACGATCTCGATACCTTTCGCGCACTGCTATCGATCCCTACGCTCATGGGAATCAAACACTCGTCGCTATCTCGAGAGCTCGAATGGCAGCGACTTGCGATCAGGGACCAGGAGCGGCCCGAGTTCTCTATCTACACCGGCAATGATCTTGCAATCGATATGGTCCAGTGGGGTAGCGACTATCTTTTAGGCCTTTCCGCTTTTTATCCGGAAGCGTTCGCATTGAGGGACAAGTACTGGGCGGCCGGCGATGCGAAGTTCTATGAGCTCAATGATTGGTTGCAGTACTTGGGATTCATCGCGTTCCGCGACCCTGTTCCCGCTTACAAACATAACTGCGCGATGTTTTTGAAAATGCGTGGCGTCATCGACAGCGATGCATTACCCCCCGCAGCCGCGGTCCGCCCTGACAGCGATTATGCTCTTTTGGCATTGATTCAAAATCGTATCGATGCGTTGCTGCGATGAGCAGATTCCAGCACCTACGTCATAAACCGCCGACGCCCTTGGCCACGCCGCGCGAACTGCTGATCGTGTTAGCCCCGATGCGCAGCAACGTCAATCTCAGCCGCATCGTACGGTTGGCCGGATGCGCGGGAGTCACGCGGATCATCCAGTGCGGGCAAGGAAAGGTCGATCGGGAGATCGCCCGGGATGCGGTCGATGTGGTTGAGATCGTGCTTCGAAGATCCCTGCCTCCGGTGCTTGAGCAATTGCAGCAAGACGGCTACATACGCGTTGGATTGGAGCAAACGACGAACTCGGTTTACCTTTACGATTTTCCATTTCCGAGCAAAACGGCGCTGGTTGTTGGAGCGGAACGCGAGGGACTGGACCAGCAGGAACTCGAT
>JANODW010000032.1:0-9140 GCA_031412875.1 Pirellula sp.
CCCAACGCCGCCAAAAAATCTTAGAGGGCGAATATCAATATTAGGGAGCAGCAGTCGCCAGTGGGTCGCTCTTGCCGAGAGCGACTTGGCACTCTAGAAAGATCTAACGCCGCCAAAAAATCTTAGAGGGCGAGAAGTCGCATCCGGCAGATGCGACCTACCGATGCGACCTACCAGACAATTTTTTCTGCGTCGAAGACGGGGCCTTCGATGCATGTTCTCTGATAATCCCATTCCCCATCTGGTTGCTTGATCTTGGCCACGCAAGTAAAACAAATCCCGATCCCACATGCCATCGGAGTTTCCAGTGAAAGCTCGCAGGGTACGCGGAATTGCGACGCAATCTTGCTGACCGCCTCCATCATCGGCTCAGGGCCACAACATGCGATTCGGCAATTCGCACTGGATGCATCCAGCATTCGGGTCAGCAATTCGGTGACGCGACCGCGATGGCCCAACGAACCGTCTTCGGTCGCAACTTGCACTTCAGTGCAAATTTTTTCGAAATCGGACAAGCCCGCAAGGTACTCTTTAGCCCGAGCACCGTAACACAAAGTCACTCTCTTGGCATAGCCGCACGGTTGGCTCGGGCTGCCATACTGTGACTTTCCAAGAGCGGCCGCTGCCAGAGTTAACATGGGCGTTTGCCCCACACCGCCCGCGACCAAAATAAGGTGCTCCGTGGGCTCGGTGGAAAAGCCATTTCCTAATGGGCCCCAAAGCTCTACAAGATCCCCCGCGACGCACCGCGACAGGGCTTGCGTGAATTTCCCCTTTACCGTGTACACGACACTGATCGCCTCTGGCTGCCCATCCTTGCCCAGATGCCGATCGTACATCGCCAACGCGCGTCCGATCAGTGGATCGGTTCTTCCGCCGATTCGAATCATATAGAACTGGCCTGGGACCGTGCGGCGGGCCAGTTCGGGTGCCACGACCGTCAAACGCCACGTGTCCTTTGCGATGCACCGATGCATGGCAATCGGCGAGGAAATGAATTCAAATGTTGGCGAACAGTGTGGAGCCATTGCGCCCACGGTTTCCCTTGCATCGAGATCATTCCCCATCGTTAGGACAGCTCTGCTTTGGACGACGCACGACGAAGCAATACAACCACCACGCCAAGCCCGATGACGATCGCTTGGCTCAACGCAAAGTAAACGAGGTAATTGTAAGTTTCTTTGTTGAAGCCATACGTATGCAGCCCCACTCCGAGCAGATTGGTCCCGAACATGGACCAAGCCGTGATGATGTTTCCAAATACCGCTAAGATTCCAAATCCAAGCGAAGCGATCATTTTGTCCCACCGAGCGTGCAACAAAAGCGCATTCCAAAGAACGATCATCATGGCGCCGTTCTCTTTGGGGTCCCATCCCCAGAATCGTCCCCAACTATCATCGCCCCATAACCCTCCGAGCACCGTACCGACAAAGCTAAAGAAAAGCCCAAAGCAAACGACGCCGTAACAAATCCGATACAAGGTCGGAATCGCTTCTGTCGACGCCGCCCCCATTTTCGCCAACAGCCCTGTCCCTGACGATGCCGCCGACATGCGTTCAAGCATCGCCGCGATCACGAGCCCAATTCCTAGGAAACCGGCAACAAACGTGGCGCTATAGCCGAGCGAGACGCTGATCACATGCGTCGAAAGCCAGAACTGTGTATCCAGAACCGCTTCCAACACGGGCATCGTATCTCCAATAGCCAAACCATGCGCGACCTGCAGCGTCAGATAGCCAGTTACGGACGCTACGAGCACCGATATCGAAACGGGGAACAAGATCTCGGTTACGGTACAGAACAACACCATCGCCCAACCGATAAACACCGCCGCAGAGTAGAGGGTGACCACCGGTGGCCGCTCGGAAATGTAGACCCGACTGACGATTGCGATCGTGTGCACAATCAGCGTCAGAACGCATAACCAAAACGCAGTTCGCCTCATGGCTTGCCGAGCAAAAACAAAACTCAGCAATGCGATGATGCCACAAATTGGATACAGGGTCGATGCGATCGAGACGGGCGCAAAATGCTCGTACCAAGCTTCGAAGGGAACCTTGGCAGTTCGAATGCTTGACCCAAATTCCTTCTGCACGTTGGACTTGAATTCGTTGACGAGCGCATTGATTTTCGCTGCATTTTTTGTGCTCGCCCCCAAGGCCTGCTCCAATTCCATGAAGCTCAACACAGAAGCGGTTTTGGATTCGACCCCCAGCGTCTTGAGCTTAACGGTCTCAAACAAAGCCGGACCAAATGCATCCCATTTGGCAGGCGGAGCTTTCTCGCCCGGTTTCACTTCCGCTTCTCGCAGTGGTGGGATGATCGCAATCGGGCTCCTCTCACGAATATCGTCTACTGCCGGTTGGATCTTTTCTAGAAACGTGATGATCTGCGAAGTGTCGGAAACGTCCCGTGGCGAAATGGGCGTATAGGCGTCCAGCAAACTTTCAAACAACGATAGCTTCTCCAATGTCTCGGCCAGCTTCGTTTGCTCAAACGTCCATTCCTCGCGTTTCGTGGCTCGCATCTTGTTGAACTGATCGCGAATCTTCGATTTTCCAGCCGCTATCTGGTTATAAGAATAGCGATTCGATTTGTGCCGCCGTAAACCCAAGGCGGTCGTGGTCTCGACCGCATCGATTCGGATAAGAGGGCTATCAAGCACCCAGTCCTCGCGAGCAAAAACGGCCGCGATCCACTGCGTCGCGTCGATTGCTTTGCCGGTCTTATGGACAGGCTCGTAGACGTGCCCTTCATTGCTTAAGGCAAATTTTTTGTTGGACAGGATTTCGAGCACTTCGCTTGCTGCCGACGACAGCGGTTTTACTCTCCCTCCGTATTGAGTCGGTATTTCGCCCAATGCATACCAATTGATTTCCTCGCGATCGACCTTGGGCTTCGATGCTCGCATACCAACCCAGACCGCTCCGATTCCACACAAAACCAAGGGGATCCAATAGACCAACAAGCCCATACCTGGTGAACGGAGGGGTTTCGTTTCTTTTCCAGACGATCGATTCGAAGTCGCCCCATTGGATTTGACAGCCGTTTCGTTCGCCTCCCATGCTACTTCCGTGGACGTACCGTATGCCTTGCGATCATATCGCGATGCGAACCGGGCGAACGTCCCACCAAAATGCACCAACATGCCCAATCCTGAGAGCACACATGCAACATAGGGGATCAGCCAGCCAGCGTTGGTTACGACCTGAAGGGTGGTTTGTTCCACTCCATAGGGGTTCTGATTCGCTCTCATGTAACCAGATTGATAAAACGTTTCTCCGCGGTACCGCATCGGGTTGTTCATCCATATCCGGCCTTGTTGCAACGTATCCCCCTTTTCATCATTGATTTTGACGATGGAGGAATAGTCTTTGGCTTTCATTGTCCCGGTGTATTCTTCGAGCTGCACGTCATCCAACAAGATCGAATACGGCTTGTAGTTTCGTCGAAAACGCAATCCAAACTCCCAAGTCTTTCCGCCTGCTTCGACCTTCTCGTAGTCCGCCATAAACAAGATCGCGTCATCATTGAGGAGTTGACTGACAGCAAACGAACCTATCGTCTTCTGATCTTCTTTGTTTCGAAGCGTTATGTAGGCGGTCGCAAAATTAGATTGACTCTTTGCGCCCCCCGACTTCGGAAGCTCCTTGAATTCGTAGTCTCGGATTCCAGTGCCCGTTAGATGGAAATCGTCATCACCGGACTGGGGAGGCCGTTTGCGATCCTCTCGCGTCGAGTTGGTCATCCAACGATCCACACGAATCTCAAAAGGCAATTTTTCAGAAGAGAGGAAAGTTTCTTTTGAGACCGACCGTTCCAGCAGTGGGTGCTCGAACGCGATCACGTGATTCTTGTCCGCGTCGCTCTTGTCGATGAACGCCAATTCGACCGTATCCAGCTCGTATGCGACCTGCGTCCGCTGTCCCTCGAAGATAGCAATGCGCTCCTCGCGCTGCGCGTCACCAAAAATGAATTGCCCCAGCATCAACAGCCCAACCCCCAAGTGGATCAAAACATTTCCACCTCGATTGCCGAACAATAGCAATACGCCTGCCAAAAGCACCGCGCTCACTATGAGGCTCTTGCTCAACTGCCAGACAATTCGCAAACCTGGGTCGGGGATCCGATAAGCGTCGTTGGTGGCGACTAAGAAAAAACTGACGCCGAGTAAGATGGCAGCAATCGTCCAAACGGTCCATCGGATCACGCGGGTCTTGGGACTCCAACCAAGGCACCATACCAACGAAGCCGCCGCAAGCCCCCAAACGGTTCCTTTGACTCCTGCCCAAAGCCATCCGTAACTAAACGGAGGTTCTCCCTGCAACCCGTCCCCCAAGTGGGCACTTACCACGATCAACCCCACCAACGCGAACCCCGCAATAGTGAAAAAGACCCCCGCCACAAAACGCCCCCCCTTTGCATTCATGGCAAAACGAGTCATCTTGGCGGCAATCAAATTGATCAGCAAAATCAAGCCGACTGCAGCTCCTCCCGGAATGGCAAACGCATACGGCAAGGCTTCGTCGTGCGGAAAAATCGTCTGAGGCAGAAACACGTCCAACGGAACCGATGCCACCCAACTATTGAAATACTGCTTCTTGACGTCAACGATGGTCTCTTCGTCCTGAGCAAGCGTGCCCACGAAAAGAATCAAAGTACCCAATGCAAACATCGAGACTGTGATTTTCAGAGAGCCCACTGCCCTCATCGCCAGCCAAGCGAGCCCCGCAATGTCCAGTGGAGCGGCAGTTCTGGTCACCGCTCCGCTGCTAAATGTTCCAGTTGCCATGCGGCGTTACTCCCAACGCAATGAGTTGACAAAACTTAAAAACGTAGACTTCTCTTCTTCCATCATCCGCAGTTCGCAATTCAGTTTCACAAACATGCTCAATCCGCCTTCGCCCATCGGAATGGATACAACCGTCAACGAGCGCGCGTCAGGCGAATCGGAAGCCCGTACCGAGTAGATTTTTCCTGATTTGCCACCCGACTCAATGGTTTGTGCATCCTCCACGGTTTTGCGAGCCAAGGACTCCATGCGGGCAGGTTCTTCAGTGGCCATCACTTGTCCTATCCACATCGCCGCATTCTGAATGGGAGCGTCGCGAGCAGTACTTACCGTGACCTCGCCCTCCTGACCCCCTCGGGTCACCTTAAAGGTTGCTTCTCGATAAGGCCTTGCCGGCTGCAGTTCCCAACCCTCCGGCTTGTCGTACACCAATTTGACGGACGGTTTGACGGAGGTTTTGTCTGCGGACGGTCTGTCTGCGGAGTTCGCTACGGCTGGCTCGGTGCCGGTGGATTTGCTCGGAACAACAGGATTCACCGGAGTTTCCGAGGAAACCTTTGCTTGGGATCCGCTGGCATCAAAGAGATACGCGGGAATCGATGCTCCTTCTCGAGGGATTTTTGGCAAGTCCCTGCGCAATTCCTCGACTCCGATCGCAGGCAATTCCACCTGGCCGCGCCATCGGTTGACTTGACTGAGCAAGTATTCGTCCAACATCCCGGGATCGCGTGGTAAGTCGTATTTGGAAACTGTGAATCGAATCCGACCGTCCGCAGTTTCCACCAACATCTCCGCAATCATTTCTGCCAATCCAATCCCAGCGCCTGCGTTGTCCAAGGGATTGATCACCCAGCCGGATGGCAAGTCCGATTGGGGAACACTCGTTTTGGGATCGATTGCGAACTGCTCCACCACCCTCCGAAACGCAGGTTCTATCAAGCTCAGTTTTGAAATCCGGTCGGTCGCCTTCACGAAATACACATTGCCACCGTCGGGAATAATCGCGCCCAGGATACGCTTATCCCGCATCGGAATATTCGAGCCTCCCATCATCGGAGCGGCCGGACGGCGCGGCGATGGCTCGCGCCCTTTTTCAAACTCACTGTCTACTTTGGGCGCATCGTATACCCGCTCTTTGAGTTCACGACCGCAGCCGAAAACGAGAGCGAATGACGCGAGCAATACTATTGTCCGCAAAAGAGCGGTTGGAGGTTCGGACGGCAAAATGGGCTTGAACTCACAGAATTCGAGTAAATGCAAACACTGGTGGGGCAAGCCTTTACGGCTTGAATGGCAATCGTGCGGCGGGTGGCCTTCGAACAATAAACAAGCGAATCCTCCCAACATTAGTACTCACACTTACTCAGTATAGAGGGACCATCCAACCCAGTCATGTCGAAATTCGTTGCCGTTGAGGCTGCAAATACCGCTTTTGCAGTTAAATCCGAACGTTTTCACTGCCCCCATCCCGAAAAGAAGACTATTTCCACCAAAAACCTCCCCGGCCTCATTCCAAGAAGGAACCTTCATGCACCGAATAAAGAAGCTCGGTGCTGAAACACTAGTCATTCCGACTTCCGATTTGGTGGTCCGCCCCGCTTAACGTTTTTGAAGCAATACGCGAACTCCCTTTTTGTTCGAAGTGGCAATGTCGAGCAATCCGTCCCCGTTGATGTCGACCACTTCAAATTGAGTTCCAATGCCCGAGTCCGTATCGACGATTTCCGGTACAAAATTGACGAAGCCATCCTTTTCCTTCTCGGCTCGCAACCAATAGACCCGAGCGTCCCAATTCGAGCCTGGCTCCGATCGTCCATGCGACCACCATCGCTTGCCGGTTACTAAGTCCTTGTTCCCATCGCCGTCGATATCCACAAAATGCGCTGCATGCGTCTCGGATGCCAATCGGCCAAATAGCTCAATCTTTTCGAACGCAGGATGGGCTTGAACGGAATCCTTGGGCGCCGGTCGTTGTCGATGCCACCACACTCCAAACTTGTGAGCAGACGTGCTGAGCACATCCATATTGCCATCGTTGTCTACATCGAATGCGAACATGTCTGCGCACGCTTCGCCAAGAGTCGCAGGATGAAACGACCAAGCAGATTTGCCATCGACTGTGGCGGGTTGTTCCCACCAACCACTCGTACATAACACATCCTGCTTGCCGTCTTTGTTGATGTCCCCAATCCCCAAACCGTGACTAAATCTCATGGTTCCCGGAATGCCATCCTTGCCCGGCTCCGAGGGCACACTGATCGGATGCATATCCCAGACGGCATTCGGATCCTTTTCGTTGGGGGTGAAATAGGCCATTTGTCCTTGGTTCCCATCGGCCTTGGATCCTTTGGGTTGAAAGCCCATCAATAACACTCGCTTTCCGGTCCCCAACAAATCCGCATAAATCGGAGTTTCGTTGCATGCGCTATGCCAAATTTCATGCTTGGTCCAATGCCCTTCTGCACCCTTTGGGTTTTCCATCCAATAGCATGGGATGCCAGGAAAATCGATCACGATCAGATCGGGATACCCATCCCGATTCAAATCCTCGGACCAGCAAGCAAACGACCGGCTATAGTTGTTGAGGCCGTCCTTGTGGTCCATCGGCGCTTGCATTTCATGGGGCTTCCAATCCGGCGCTGCGTACCAATACTCGCCGTTGAGAACGTCTTTTTTGCCGTCCTTGTTGACATCCGCGACCGCCACCCCTTCGGACCGAAACTTGGTATCGAGCACTTCCTTGACCCAAGTAAGTTTCGTCGGTTCGCTCGCTACGAGATTCGAACCGCACAGCAACCAGAAAACCACGATGAGGGAACGCGATGAAATACGCATAGACAGATCCGGGAGAGGGGCACCAAAAAGGTCGCTTCGCAAACCACTGCGGCGCGAATCGCATACGCCCCCATCATACCCTAAATCGAATGTCGCGGATCAAATGGCTTGCCTCGAAGCCGCGCGGCCCAGCTTCGACAGTAGTCATAAAACCCAAGTCGAACCGGTCGGCTTTCGATCAAATAGCGGAACCCTGCAGGTTCGCGCAGCATGACGCTGCGCGCTAATTCGGTCTGCGTCTGACGCAATCGGCCAGAGAGCAATGCGTTCCAATCCCCCTTGGTCCTCGCCTCGCTGGCTTCCATAGACTCGCCGAAACGAACAAATATCTGAGGAAAACTGTCGTCCCAAAATCCATACTCAAATGCCACTGGCAGAAATCTAACGCCTGGGACCTTTGCAGCCAAATGCGAAAGACCAGGCATCAACGGCAAGGAATGGTCACGCACATCTGCGAATCGGCCCTCGGGCGTAATCCAAACCGCAACCTTCTTGATGTCCAATATCGCCTTCGTCATTTTTAAAAATGAGGATGCTCCGTCAAAGCTCTCCATCCGTACCCCGTAGAATCCAAGCTTGGCCATGATCTGATACTTTTCCAAGGCGACGGTATCGATGGGGGCATAAAAAGTTCTGTTCGAAAAATAGGCCTGTTGCAGCATCATCGCAACGATCGGGTCCCACCAGCTCGCGTGGTTCGCATAGACCACTAATGGCGCTCCCTCAGGAATGGCACTGGCCTGGAGCAGCTCGTCTTGAACGCCGAACGACAGGAACTTTTTGGCAACCATCCGTTTGGTGTACCAGCAGAATCCATCGACCAACCATTTGTTTGATTCCGGCACTTTTACGGGTTCAATCGGGCTCATCGCACTGGCTCGGTCGCAGCAGAGAAGTAGTCGTGAATGAACCCTCGCGGATCATCCGTCTTTGAGTACTCTACCAGCGCGTAAAGCTTTTTCCGGTCTCGAAGCAGCTTCGCGGCCCGCTGTTCACCACTGGCCAGCGACGCGGGCAATGGGCCCTCCACCTCGACGTTCGTCAGGTCGTCCTCGTCCTGGATCACCCCATATCGCTGCAACATCGCGAGCACCGTTTCCAACCGTCGGTCACGTTTGTTCCTATCGCACAAGCGCTCCCGCAACCACTCGAGGCCGTACGCGCGTACCGACTCATCATCATGCAAAAGCAAATCGTAAGTCCGCTGATAAAAGTCCGCATCCGGATTGCTCCAGTGCATGAATTCGACCTGGATATTCAAATCGCGTTGGTCGTACAGCAGTAAACATTCCGATGGCAAGCCGTCCCGTCCTGAACGCCCGATCTCCTGATAGTACGATTCCATCGAACCCGGAATCTCGGCATGCAAGACAAAGCGGATATCTTCTTTGTCGATTCCCATGCCAAAGGCGTTGGTTGCTAAAACGAGCGGGCACCGACCCCGCATAAACCCTTCTTGAACTCGACGTCGATCGTTTCTCGAAAGGTCGCCATGGTAGCACACATGATCTAC
>JANODW010000033.1:0-2446 GCA_031412875.1 Pirellula sp.
CCGAGCCAAAGATGCTGCTATGAGCTAGGCAGGGTGAGTCGCAACTTTCGCGGTGCGAAAGGCAACTTTCTTCATAGTCGCCTTTCGCTCCGCGAAAGCAGCGTCATCCCGCAATTACCTCCAACCACCTACCTCTAAGCATAATACGGAGACCGATAGCGTGCTGCATCGACCGTCGCCCATATATGCATGATCCAGCCTAACAACACACACCACAGCAGCGTCGCCGCAAAGAAGAAAATCGCTGCCGACAATATTCGCCCTTGGCACAATTGACCCAAGCCCGGATAAATAAAGCTTGCGATCGCAGCTAACACATTCCCCGTCGATCCCTGGCCAACCATTGAATGTCCCCCGAAATGTTCCTTTACTTGAAATTCCAATGCACGCCCCGCGCAAGTCAATCATTCGCTCGTCACGGCTGAATATTGGGAATCGTTCCTCGGAAATCCTTTCCCAGGCCGAGCGAGACCGGCGATAGCAATGAGTACAATAGAGCGGAGTTCCACCCTATGAGGTGGTTGCTTGTCGCCCCTCTATGGCACCTTTCCTTCGTTTGAACTTGGGTTTTCATGAATCAACCGGTCGCACCCCCAAACCAAGAAGACCTCCAGCAAGCAAAAAAGCTCCAGGATACTTTTGCCAAAATTCGCAGTCAAATAGGACAAGTGATCGTTGGCCAAGACAAAACGGTCGAGCAACTCTTGATCGCGATGCTTGCGGGTGGCCATTGCCTTTTGGAAGGAGTGCCAGGGCTCGCCAAAACCCTCATGGTCCGATCGCTTGCACAAGCCATGGATCTCCAGTTCCATCGCATTCAATTCACACCCGACCTGATGCCCGCGGACATTACCGGAACAGACATTATTCAACAATCCGAGACAGGCAACCGGCAGCTCGCATTCGCAAAAGGTCCCGTCTTTACGCAGATCCTCCTCGCGGACGAAATCAATCGCACTCCCCCCAAGACGCAGGCCGCGCTGCTCGAGGCCATGCAGGAGCATTCGGTGACCGTCGGAGGAAAGACGTACAAACTGGCCGAACCATTTTTTGTTCTGGCGACCCAGAATCCGATCGAACAGGAGGGAACGTATTCTCTGCCCGAAGCCCAACGCGACCGATTCTTGTTTCAAACCATCGTGGACTATCCAACGCGAGAGCAAGAGGGCGAGATCATCGAACGGACCACCGGAGCCGGAACCGGGCAGATAACTCCTGTCGTCACCGGTCCTGAGATCCTGCGATTCCAACAAGTCGTACGGCTTGTCCCGCTCCCAGAGTATGTCAAACAGTATGTCCTGGACGTGGTTCGCGCGCTGCGGCCCAAAGAGTCCGACGCGCTGAAATGGGTACCGCAATGCGTCCAATGGGGACCCGGACCGAGAGCTTGCCAACAAATCGTGATGGCGAGCAAAGCCCGCTCGTTGCTCCATGGCCGACTCCACGTCACCTTGGAAGATATCGACGCGCTCGCCGCACCGGTCCTCAGGCACCGCATCGTTCCGACCTTCAGCGCGCAAGCAGAAGGCATCGACGCAGACGCGATCATCGAACGCCTGCTGAAAGAACTTCCGCGGCGCAAGTCCACCCCGTCCAAGTCCACTTTGGCATAGATCGACCCAACGTGAAAGCACCTTTGTGGCGTTGGCTAACAGCACCCGATCTCTCGCGGATCGCCAGCTTGCAATTGCTGGCAAAGGGTGTCGTGGAAGGGGTCAGCGGTGGACTCCATCGATCGCATCACATCGGTTCGAGCATCGAGTTCAAAGAGCACCGACCCTACGTCCCCGGAGATGAGACCCGGTCCATCGATTGGAAGCTGTTTGGCAAAACCGACCGCCTGTACATTCGGCAATACGAAGATGAAACAAGCCTGCGATGCACCATTGCTTTGGATCAAAGCGGCTCGATGAAGTACTCCGGCACGCGCTCCGGCGGTGTCTCTAAACATGAGTACGCGGTCCGATTGGCTGCCTGTATCGCTTACATGCTCGTCAATCAACAAGACGCCGTCGGACTTGCCACCTTCGACTCGCAAATCAGGAAGGCGATCCCGCCTCGCAGCCGACCCAACCATCTGCAATCTCTTTTCGAAGTCTTGGCTGCTTCCCAACCGGGACAGGAAACCGACTTGAGCCTCGTTCTGCAATCGCTCCTCAATCATTGCAAACGTCGCGGTTTGGTGTTCCTCCTGTCCGATTGCTTTGGGGACGTGAACGCGATTTTGCAGTCCCTGAAGCTGCTCAAAAGCAATCGCCAAGAGATCGTCGTCTTTCAAATTTTGGATGATGACGAACTCGATTTCCCCTTTGCCTCGCGAACGCAATTCCGTTCGTTGGAACTCGAGAGCCATCAGGTGCTAGCCGATCCCGCCAACTTGCGAGCGACCTACCTTGAGAATCTGCGAGTGTTTCAAAACGCTTGGCAACAAGGCTGCCTCCAAAAT
>JANODW010000034.1:0-8414 GCA_031412875.1 Pirellula sp.
TGTGCCTCTGCGGCAGTACGACAAAATCCTATTCCATCCCAAAAACGCGATTCCGGTCGATTTTGAACCAGACAATCAACTCTACGTGCTGCCCGTTGAAGATGTGGTGGCTGTTTTTCGAAGCAAACCGATCGAAAACACTAAAGACGATGTTTAGGGCCGGCCCGCGCCGGTCCAGGCTCCGCCTTGACCACAGCCGACTGCAGCTCGCCTGGATCGCCTTGCTCTGTTTACCACTAACTCTCTGTTTACCGCTAACTCTAGCGATAGCCCAAGAAAAACCGCCGCTCCCAGAAAAACAGCCGGCCCAAGAAAAATCAGTCCCGCGCCCAGACCTCGCAGCCAAACGCATCGTCCGGCTCACTTTCGAAGAGCAAAAACAGCTTCGAACCGTGGCGGGAGAATTGGTTGCTCAAGATGCGAACCTGGGGCATCTGATCCTCGATGCGGATGGCCAGCTAACGGCCGTCCCACCTGCGGACCTAAAACGAATTGAGGAACTCCAAGCTACGTTGACTCCCACCTCCGCCAAAGAGCTTGCGAGCAAAGTCCTCACCCTCATGCCGCCGGGCTCGAAATCGATCGTGTCGGAGCACTTTGTCATTTGCTACAACACTTCGGATGTATACGCGCGTTTCAATGCTGACCACTACGAAAAACTTTTCAAAGGCTTCTATCGATTCTGGAAGGACAAAGGGGTGGAGCTCACACCGCCTCGGTTCCCATTGGTAGCCGTCGTTTTTGAAACCCAAAAGGACTACATCGACTACGCCAGCAAAGAGTTTTCGGGAGCTCAAAACACGATCGGCTATTATCACCAATCCACCAATCGATTGGCTTCCTATGATCTCACGGGCATCCAAGCGCTCAACACCCCCAAAGCTCAGACGAGAACCGATCTGATCAACCAAATCGTGTCTCGACCTGAAGCGGAGCGAACGATCGCGACAATCCTTCACGAGGCCTGCCATCAGATCTCATTCAACAGTGGCCTTCAAGTCCGTTTGGGAGACAATCCCCTGTGGCTCAGCGAAGGCCTTGCAACCTTTTTTGAATCGCCTGACCTGACCAGCCAAAACGGTTGGGGCGGTATCGGCAAACTGAACAAGCATAACTTTGTGAACCTTGCGAACTACTTCCCCGAGCGAAAAAGAGACTCCCTCGAGCAACTCTTGCTAGATGACAATCGACTGCGCAACGGAGAGACGATGGCTTCTACCTACGCCGAAGCATGGGGCCTGACCTTTTATTTGATCAAGAGCAAGCCCAAAGAGTTTGTAAAGTATTTGGCATCCATTCGAGAAAAGCCCCCCGGCACGCGATCCTCACCCAAAGATCGCATCGAACTTTTTCGCGATTGCTTCGGAGAAGACTTGAGCAAGGTCGATGAAAAGTTTATCAAATTCATGCAGCTTCAAAAACTCCGCTGACCATCGATGCCATCCCCCACGGATCATGCGAAGCACGAATTCTTGATGCGCGTTGCTGAACTTCTGCATCAGCACGGCACTCCCTCGCACCGGCTCGAACGTGTCATGACCAAAGTGGCGCGGACCATTGGGGTCGAATGCGTCATGCTCTACACTCCGACCGCTTTGGTGGCATCGATGGAGAAAGGGGAAAACGAACGCACTTACCTGCGGCGCGTGGACTCAGGCTCGATCGATGCGGACAAGCTCATTCGATTCGATGAAATTTTGGAACGGCTTGAGGCTCGCGAAATCGATATCGCCGAAGCATCCAGGCGCATCGAGGCTGCGGCCTCGGCAAGCCCCCCATTTTCGGCTTGGTTCACCGCTGTGATTTGCGGCCTGGCGTGCGCTTCGATCGCGGTGTTCTTCGGGGGTGGCTGGATGGAAGTGGGCTTTGCTGGCACGATTGGTCTAGCCATCGCAGGCCTGGAACTACTGCAAAGCCGATTGGGATGGGAACAAGGGCTGATTTTCCCGGTCGCTGGCTTCTTTGCTGCCATGTGCTCACTGAGTGCTTCGCATTGGATCCATCCCATGGACGATCGCCTGGTAACCCTCTCGGCTTTGATTATTTTGCTGCCAGGCTTTACGATCACGACAGCGCTGACCGAGCTTGCTGTCGGACATCTTTCGGCAGGTGTAGCCCGCTTGGCAGGCGCCAGCGCGACGTTGCTCACCCTCTTTTTAGGTGTCGCCATCGCTTGGAAAATAGCTGGCCCATGGCGATCGATCCCGGAGAGCATCCTACCCGTTCCTGGCCTGGTAGGTTGGATCGCATTGGCCTTTGCACCGGCAGCCTTTGCAATCCTCTTTCGCGTGCGTGTCTCGCGTTGGGGGATCGTCTTTGCAGTCAGCTTGGCCGGGTACTTTACCGCCAAGGGTTTTGGCGATCGCTTCGGGGTCGAAGTGGGATCGTTTTTGGGTTCCTTGGTGGTAGGGTGTGGCAGCAACCTTTATGCAAGGTTGAGGGACCGGCCCGCGATGGTCCCGCTAGCGCCGGGAATGATTCTGCTCGTTCCGGGCTCGCTGGGATATCGATCCCTCTCGGCCTTGCTCAATCGCGAAACCATCGAAGGGGTCGATTTCGCATTCGGAATGGTTCTCGTGGCAATGTCCTTGGTCGGTGGGCTGCTCGCTTCCTCTGTCATTGTTCCGCCCAAGCGAATCCTCTGACAAAATCCTATAACCGAATCCTTTGACCTTCGACCATTAAACATTCAAGCCATCGTTAGATTGTTGAGCCGGAGGGGCAGTCGCGTTCAAGCTTCCGCATGCATTTCTAATTTGCAGCAGCCGAAATCCAACGCTTTGGAAATCGTTTTGTTCCTTACCACCTCGCGATTGATTTGATAGTAGATGAACTTGCCATCTCTCTCGGTTGAAACGAGACCTGCATGGAAAAGGACTCGGAGGTGATGCGAGACGTTCGCCAATTCGGAATCGAGCAGCAACGACAAATCGGTGACTGTCAAGGGTCCTATTTGCAATGCTTTGATGATTCGCAGGCGATGGGTATCGCCGAGGGCTTTGAGATAGCCCGCGCAAACCACGGCTTTGTCCTGCGTTTGCTTTGGAATGGATTTTGATCCGCTCATTCGATGGTATACCTGATTGCATTCAAAAACGAAGCCATCTGCACCGCTTTTTTGCTGATTGTACACGGATATGGAGTTTCGTTCCGGAGTTTCGTGCGTTTGTTTCGATTTGTCCTGTGCGAGCGAACCGAGCAAGGAAACTGGACTAATCGTTTCGGGGATTCGTGCTAAAATCAAGGGAGCACCAAAGACGGATTCACTGCTCGGGAGAGCAAGCACCCCAAAACAAAGTTCAATGACGATCGCAACGCGGGTGGTTTCACCCGGTCCACGAGACAACACGGTTCGCACCGAGGATGGAAAGATCCTTTCGATTCCTGATGGTTGGGAGTTATTGCTGCCAGGCGACGCAGGGCTCACGCGGCGAGTCAAAGCGGCGGGTCCAACTTGGACCGTACAAGAAAAGAAGGGACGTCGGACCTTCTCCAAAGGCGTGTGGGCTCCCAAGGCCAACATCGACTCCGTCAAATCGGGTCTCGAACAAGAGCGTTCGACGGAGTCTTATGCAAAACGAAAAGTGGCGGACGCCAATCGAAGGGAGAAGAAGCAAGCGGTTTATGTTGAGGACTTTGGGGCCGCGGTTTTAGATTTTTTGAATTTCGCGTCGCGGTACGATGCTCTCGCAAAGAAACTGGCTGCGGCGGTGACGCTGCATGCCACTCCCGTAGGAAGCGGGACGGTCGCGCGAACGGAAAGGATCCCTATCGAGAAACGGGCCGAAGCAGCGGTGATCGCATGGATGCGGCATCAAACCACCGCTTACGATCATCTCAAAATTCCACGGGTCAAAGGGGAGAGACGCGAAGTGCGTAGAATGTTGGCTGACCAATCTCGACAGTTGCTTGAAGACTATCGCCGGGGAAATCCTGTCAACTCGGCCCTTTGTCCGCTCCAAAAAGCATTTAAAGAATAGACCATGTACCACCAAACCGTCGTAAAGCCCAATGCCGAAGAAGTTGCCATCGCAGCCACCGAATGGCTGATCGAAACAATTCGCGAATGCATCGCCGCGCGAGGCTCATGCAGCATTGCATTGTCTGGCGGCTCCACCCCAAAACGCTTGTATCAACTCATTGCCGAAAACGAGACCAAGAGCGTGGATTGGTCGTTGGTCACTTTGATCATGGGCGATGAACGCAACGTTCCTCACGAACATGTCGACAGCAATTACCGCATGGTCAAAGAGGCTTGGCTCGATCGACTCGATCGCATCGGTTCGCCTCAATCTGTGCCTCGTGTGTTGCCGGTAACGATCAAAGTCAACTCACCCGAACGGGCGGCTGCCGACTACGAAAAACTCTTGAAACAAACATTGCAGGCGGACCCTAACGACGAGGACAGCGAAGTTCCGGCCATCGACATTGTGCTGCTTGGATTGGGCGACGACGCGCACACTGCCTCGCTGTTTCCAGAGACCGAAGCGCTCAACGAAACACATCGGCTCTTTGTGGCCAACTTTGTACCCAAGTTCTCCGCCTATCGTTTGACTCTGACCGCCCCTATGATCAACGCCGCTCGCAACATTGCATTTTTGGTGTGCGGACCTTCCAAACGTCCCGCCGTCGATGTGGTGTTGCATGGTCCTCGCCACCCCGATGAATACCCCGCCCAATTGATTGAGCCCAAGCTTGGGAGGCTTTGGTGGTTTCTCGACACGGCCGCTGCCACCGAAGTATTGAAGTAACACGAACACTATCATTATGTCTGAAGAATCCACGCCGAATCCCCAGCCCGCATCGCTTAGCCCATCGTTTGGAGGGCTGCGTGTCGCTGCCCTCGAAAGCCGTCGACGCGATGACTTTGCAAGGCTCATCGAACGCTTTGGGGGCGCTCCCTTTGTCAGTCCCTCGATGCGTGAGGTACCAATCGATAAGAACAAAGAAGCCATCGAATTCGCTTATCGCGTGATGACGGGCGATATCGGCGCGGTCATCTTCTTGACCGGAGTGGGCTTCAAACAATTGATCGCTGCGATCGAACCTCACGTAGACAAGCAACGATTTCTTAACTCGCTCTCGGATATTCCTACCGTGGCACGCGGACCAAAGCCCGTCGCTGCCATGCGAGAATTCGGCCTGCAACCCACGCACCGAGCTCCCGAACCCAACACCTGGCGAGAAGTATTGCAAACCGTCGATATCCATGTTCCCGTCTCCAATGTGGAGGTCGGATTGCAGGAATACGGCATCACCAATCACTCGCTCATCGCAGGACTCGAGGCGCGCGGAGCCAAGGTCACTACCGTCAAAGTCTATCAATGGGAACTACCCGAAGACACAGCTCCCCTCATCGAGAATGTCCAAGCGATCGTGCGGGGCGAACGCGATTGCCTGCTGTTCACCAGCGCTCACCAAGCGGTCAACCTACTGCGGATCGCTGACCAACTGGGCTGCGAAGCTGCCTTGAGGCTGGCGCTGCGAAGCATGGTGGTGGCCTCCATCGGACCCACGACCTCCGAGATGTTGCAACATCTAGAAATCCCAATCGATCTGGAGCCCGAACACTCCAAGATGGGCCATCTCGTTCAAGCGTCCGCAGAAAAAAGCCCTCGCATTCTCAAAGCAAAACGATTTGCTGGCATCACCGGATTGCCAATCGGTAACTCCAGAAGCGATCTCTCGGTGAAAGACCCAACGATGCCAGGTACTCCTGCCAATCCCTATCACGACAACCCCTTCATGAAGGCTTGCTTCCGACAACCAAGCGATGTGACTCCCGTTTGGCTGATGCGTCAAGCCGGCCGTTACATGGCCGAGTATCGAGCTGTCCGGGAAAAGGTTTCCTTCCTCGAACTTTGCAAAAACTCCGCGCTGTGCGCCGAAGTCATGGTGACCGCCGTGGAAAAACTGGGCGTCGATGCAGCCATCATCTTCTCGGACTTGCTCCCCATTTTGGAACCCATGGGATTTCACTTGGAGTTCACCGCGGGCGATGGACCTGTGATCCACAACCCCATCCGGACTCCTAAAGACGTCGATCGCGTCAAGCCGCTCGAAAGCATGGAGGCGCTGCAGTTTGTCGCCGACACCGTCACTGCAACCCGACGAAGCCTGCCCGAACGAATCCCCGTCATCGGCTTTTCTGGCTCCCCTTTTACCTTGGCCAGCTACATGATCGAAGGGGGAGGGTCTCGCAATTACATCCATACCAAAACGCTCATGTACTCCGATCCGGTCGCTTGGAAGGTCCTCATGAGCAAATTGGTGGAATCCATTGCGTTGTACCTCAACTCCCAGATTGCTGCCGGGGCCCAGTGTGTTCAACTCTTTGATTCCTGGGCCGGATGCCTGTCGCCCAACGAATACCGAACACGCATTCTGCCCCACATGCATATCTTGCTGGAGTCGATTGTACCGGGCGTGCCGGTCATCAATTTTGCCACCGGCAATCCGATGCTGACTTCGCTGCTGCGCGGGGACAACCGAACCGTCGTCGGCCTCGATTGGCGCGTTCCCTTGGATGTCGGATGGGACATGGCAGGTAACGATCGGGCTGTGCAAGGAAACCTAGACCCGATCGTCTTGTTCTCCGACTTGGACACGATACGAGATCAAGTGCACTATGTGCTCTCGCAAGCTTCGAGCCGACCGGGACACATCTTCAATTTGGGACACGGCATCTTGCCGGGAACGCCAGTCGACAATGTCATTGCGTTGGTCGATATGGTTCACGAGTTGAGCGACCGACGCAAATAGACGCACAGCCAGAAAAGAACCCCATGCTCTTTCAAAATGTATCATTGCTTTCGGTAGGCTATGTCTTACCCCCGTTGGTGATCGGCTCCGAGGATATCGAATCGCAATTGGATGCGGTCTACCAACGCTTGAAACTGCCGCAAGGGAGGCTTGAAGGGATGAGCGGTATCCGCGAACGCAGGTTGTGGCACCCCAATACTCGCATAAGCGATAAAAGCGCGGAGAGTTGCCGTCGAGCCCTCGACGCGGCTAACGTTGCGCCGTCGGATGTTCAATGCCTGATCCATGCCAGCGTATGCCGCGAGTACCTCGAACCGGCCACCGCCTGCCGTGTTCATCATTTGACAGGTCTTCCGGAAGACGCGTGGGTCTACGATGTATCCAACGCTTGCCTCGGAGTCATGAATGGTGCGGTTCAAATTGCGCAGTTGATTGAAAGCGGAGTGATAAAAGCTGGCCTTGTCGTGGGAACCGAAGATTGCCGCGGGCTGCTCGAGGCCACTATCCATCAGCTCCTTGCGGACCCAAATCTAACACGTCAATCGATTAAACCTGCGTTTGCATCGCTGACGATCGGGTCGGGTAGCTGCGCATGGTTTCTGGGCAATCGAAAGCATTTCGAACGGACGATGCCCGGACACGGAGCCAAGGTAACCGGCGCCGTAGCGGTCGCGAGAACCCAGCATCATGCCTTGTGCCAAAGCGATACCGATCAAGCGGGCAGCGGCATGCAACCCATCATGAACACCGATTCGGAGTTGCTCTTGGAAGCGGGCGTGGCAACCGGCAAAGCGGCTTTTGATCGTTTGCTCTCGGAGGTGAACTGGGATCGAAGGTGCATCGGTGCAACGGTTTGTCATCAAGTCGGTTCGGCGCATCGACGGCGGATGCTAGAAACGCTAGGGATGCCTGTGGAAACCGACTTCGCCACCTTCGAGCGGCTGGGAAATACCGGATCGGTTGCCTTGCCGACTGCATTGGGGGTGGGCCTCACCCAATCGCAATTCCCAACTGGCACCAACATGGCCCTGCTGGGCATTGGCTCTGGACTCAATTCGGTCATGATGGGAATCGAGTTGGGAACCATCGCGGTGCGAGGAGAATAGCACCCACGCGTTTCTCATTCCCGGACGTAAGCGATCCATTCGCGATGCTCAAGCCCCCTTTGGGTGGACAGGCACCAAGTGCCGACTTCTGGCTATGAATTGCCGAGCCCATTGATAATGTTGAAATACAATACGCAGGGGCGGTTGATCGGTGGATTCCTGCTCAGGCTCTCTCTACTTTTCTTTTTACTTTTCTAAAACGGTTCGAAAATGAAACAAAAGAAGGCATTCACACTGGTGGAACTGCTGGTGGTTATCGCCATTATCGGTATTCTCGTTGGCTTGCTCTTGCCTGCGGTACAGGCAGCGAGGGAAGCCGCCAGGCGCATGCAGTGCAGCAACAACTTCAAGCAATTGGGACTTTCAATACTCAATTATGAGTCCGCGCACAAACGGTTGCCGCCGGCCGTAATGAAGACCATGAACGCAGTCACAGGCGCACATTCGGCGAGCGCATTCGTCCGCATGCTGCCCTACCTGGAGCAGTCTGCTCTGTTTACCCAAATCGATTCGCAAATCGGCTTTGGAAACAACACGTCGTATTGG
>JANODW010000035.1:0-5917 GCA_031412875.1 Pirellula sp.
TCTTCCTCAAAATCTATTCCACTTGCTCAAGAACCATTGTCCAATCATTTGGCCGTCGGTCCCGTAGGATGGGACCATTGTCCCGTCCGTTTATTCGTTCGGGACAATGGTCCCAAACTACGGTTGGTATGTCTCAGCCTGCCACTCGCCTTAGCTGTTTCCGCTGGGCGCGATCGGCATGGCTGGCAATCGCCCCCTAGAGATTTCTCATAGCTATGGGCGAAAGCGACTACCTGCTTACGTGGCCGCGCAGACCTCGCCGTAAACGGGGACCTCTTCTCCGACCCACCAATCCTTGAAGTTTTCAGGATTGCGATGGATCCGATGGTACACCGTGTCTCGTTCCACCGGCACGCGACCTGCTTCGACAATCAATTGTTTCATTTGGTCCACGGTTAGCATCTCTGGCGTGGTTGCACCGGCATCGTGGTAGATCAGTTCGTGCCGAACGGTTCCATCGATGTCGTCGGCCCCGTAGGCCAGCGCAGTTTGCGCGGTTCCGATGCCTAACATGATCCAGTAGGCTTTGATGTGGGGAACATTGTCCAGCATCAATCGGCAGATTGCCATCGTCCTCAAATCCATCAGTGCGGACGGTTTCTTGAGATGCGATAGCTTGGTATTCTCGGGGTGGAATGCCAACGGGATAAACGTTTGAAAGCCACCGGTCTTGTCCTGCAAATCTCTCAATCGCAGCAGGTGATCGATGCGGTGGTAGGGTTGCTCCACATGCCCATACAGCATGGTGCAATTGGTCTTGAGACCGATCTCGTGCGCCGCTTGGTGGATCTCGAGCCATTTGAGCGAATTCGCTTTGTGTTCGCACAATTGATCTCGCACCGCGGGATGAAAAATCTCTGCGCCGCCGCCCGGCATGCTACCTAGTCCTGCTTCTTTCAAGTCCAACAAGATTTCCTTGGAGGTCATTTTGGTCAAGAATTCAAACCAATTGATCTCGACCGCAGTCCAGCCTTTGAGGTGCAGTTTGGGATAAGCATTGTGCAATTTCTCGATCATTCCGCGATACCAATCGTACCCTAGCTTATGATGCAAGCCTCCCACGATGTGCATTTCGGTGCAGCCATTGTCGACGGCTTCCTGACCGCGGTGCAGGATCTGCTCGTCGGTCATCGCGTAGCCCTTCGGATCGCGCAGGTCCGATCGGAACGCGCAGAATCGGCAGCGGTACACGCAAACATTGGTCGGGTTCAAGTGCGTATTGATGTTGTAGTAGCCGACGTTGCCATTGATCTTTTCTCGCACATAGTTCGCGAGTTCGCCTACAGCGTGCAGGGGAACATCGGGGGAATACAAAAATATCCCGTCCTCTAGATGGAGGCGTCCCCCTTGCTCCACTTTGTCTCGAATGGAGCGCAATCGGTCTTTTGTATTGAGGCTAGTCATGATAGTAGTTGTTTTCAAAGCCAATCTTGGAAAAGACTAAGTTGAGTGTTCACCGCCAATAAGCGTCGATCGTTCCCACACTGAGAAACAGGACGCTGATTACGGAATTGAGTTGAAAAAAAGCAAGTTGCATTCGGGTCAGGTCTTTCTCTGAAACGATACTATGTTCGTATATCAGCAGCAATCCGACCACTACCAACGCTGACCGAAACAGCCAGCCGAGCGATAACGCAGGAAGGCAAAAAGTGAGGCTCATGGCAACCATCCACATAGCCGCATGGCAGGATGCAGCCACTCGCAACGCGTTCCGAACGCCGAGTCGAGAGGGGATGCTAAATAGCCCTGCGCTACGATCAAATTGCGCATCCTGACAAGCATAGATAATGTCAAATCCGGATACCCAAAGGAAAACCACCAGTCCCAAAAGGCCGGCGGGCAAAAGGTCCTGAGGGTGGACTTGCACGCTCTCGCCACGCAGTGCAATCCACGCACAAAGCGGGGCTAACATCAACGCCAGCCCCAGCCAAAAATGCACCAAATGGGTGAATCGCTTTGCCAAACTGTATCCCGCTAAGAAAACAAGCACGGGAACGCACAGGACCAAAGGCAGTACATTGGGCAAAAACAACAAGCAACTTGCAACGAATGCGATTCCACAGGCAATGCTAAACCCAATGACGCCCGTTCGTGTCAAACTTCCGGACGGCAAGTGACGCGACGCGGTGCGGGGATTTTCGCCATCCCAACGCTGGTCCAATAATCGATTCATGGCCATCGCAAAGCTTCGAGCGGCGATCATGCAAAACACGATTCCAACGACAGACTGCCATTGAAAAGCCAGGTACGTTTGACTTCCGGCTTCGATCGTTTGGCTCGTCGGCAATGGAATGGCATAGGCCCATGCCGTTGCAAGCAACGCAAAGGGCAATGCAAAGATAGTATGGCTAAATCGAATCAACTGCATGTACCGCGAGGTTATCTCGATCCAGCCCAACCTCTTGGATTCGGAAACGGACGCGCTGCTCATTCCTCTGCTCCCGACCTCGGTGGTTCGCTCCACCGCTGCATGAGGGAGTTTGCGACATTCAAGTGGTCAAGAATCCTAGCCACGACAAAGTCGATGAGGTCGACGATCGAATGCACACCATGGTACCAGCCCGGCATGGCTGGTAGAACGATGGCTCCCGCTTGCGCCGCGCGTTGCATATTCTCCAACTGGAATACGGACAAGGGCGTCTCGCGAGGCACCAAGATCAATTTACGATGCTCTTTCAGATGGACGTCTGCTGCGCGCTGAATGAGATTATTTCCGGCCGCATGCACGACCCCTGACAGGGTAGCGCCCGAACATGGACAGATAACCATCCCGCGAGTCAGGAACGAACCGCTCGCGATCGGTGTCATGTAATCCCGATAATCGTGCAGGGTTAAGTAAACTCTGTCCGTTGCCAATTGCTCGTTGGACCGGGGCTTCCACTGATGTTGGGTCGATGGATCTGGCCAACAATAATTCAAAAGCAGATCGATTTGATCTCGATTGGGTCCAAGGTCCAGCCCGAGTTCCTGGCGGATCACTGTCCCGGCAGAAGGGCTCATGACGAGATGGACGGGCACCTTGGCCTCGCACAAGCACTGCAGTAGTCGTACGGCATAAACTGCACCGCTTGCTCCCGTGATTGCCAGAACAAGTGGTTGCTCCGAAGTCGGTGCGATCGTCATTTCGTCCCCAGATAGAGAGTCACCACTCCAAAGGTCATTGGAAACATCTTAATGTCCGACAAGCCCGCTTGTCGCATCAACACCGCCAGAGCTTCGCCGCTTGGGAATTCCTGAACGCTTTGCGGCAGGTACTCGTAGGCCGATTGTTTGTTTTTGGACATACTCTGCCCCACGCGCGGCAAGATGGTTTTGAAATAAAAATTGTAGAGGTGGCGAAGCCCGAACACGGTCGGCTTCGAAAACTCCAATACTGCAATTTGGCCCCCGACTTTGCATACCCTCCGCATTTCCGCCAACCCCTGTTCCGTTACCGCGACGTTGCGTAGCCCGAAGGCAACCGTCACTGCTTGGAAATGGTTTTCAGGAAATGGCAGCGCTTGCGTGTCGGCCTCGATAAACTGTACCTTAGAAAATCCCGGCAATTTCTGGGTTTGCTTTTCCCGTGCAATCTGAAGCATTTCTGTGCAAAAATCGCTACCGACGATTGCCGTTTCGGTTCCGAGCGTTCTAGCCATTGCAATTGCCAAATCGCCCGTCCCGGTGCAGACGTCCAGCACTGGCGCACCTGGCTTGAGACTCAAAAGCTTTAAGGTTTTGGAACGCCAAAGCCTGTCGATATTGAGCGACAGGAGATGGTTCATCAAATCGTAACGAGGAGCAATTTCCGCGAACATTTGACGGACTCTATCTCCCGACTTATCTAACATTGTGGCCCTATCGGTGATCGGCATTTCGGTTTTATCGGCGACGCTCATGGTAATTTCCCTGGGAAAACAAAGGCATAGCCTGTGACTGCATTTTCCCATGAACTTTAACTCCGGATAGCCCAACAGAGCCCGCAAAAGCGGATAAATTCAACCGAAAGATCCTGCAGTACGCCTAACGCAATGATCGCCTATTTCGCATCCACTACGACTCTCGATTTTCTTCTATACTCCAAGACGGATGCAAATCTCTGGATTCCTTTCGCTACCAAGGTCGTCCGTTGTCAACGCAAACCTCCGCAATCCCAGCGCCGTCCAAACCGGATCGCCTTGCGTCCCTCGATCAATTTCGTGGTTACACCGTCGTGGGAATGCTACTTGTAAATTACTTCGGCAATTACAAAGTTTGCCCGCAAGTTCTCAAGCACTCGCATGACTACTGCAGCTACGCGGATACCATCATGCCGCAGTTCCTCTTTGCGGTCGGATTTGCGCTGAGGTTGACCTTTGGAAGGCGAATGCAGACGCACGGGAGTGTTGGAGCCTATAGTCGAATGATTCGGAGACTGTTGGGCTTGGTGCTTGTCTCTCTGGTGGTGTACTCGGTCAGTCCGCGGGCTGCAAATTGGGAGGCGCTCAAGTCGATGGGAGTTTGGAACGCGTTGTACGAGCCATTGAAGCGAGGTTGGTTTCAGACTCTGATGCATATAGCCGTGACGTCCCTTTGGCTTTTGCCCGTGGTCCACACCAAACCATCCATCCGGATCTATTGGATGATCGGATCCGCGTTGGCGCACGTGATTTTGTCCTATTGGTTCAACTTTGTTTGGTGCAATACCGCGCCCAATTGCATCGACGGGGGCCCATTGGGCTTTCTTACTTGGACGATCCCAGCGATCGTGGGGACACTTGCCTGCGACGTTTTCGTTCGCCCGCGCAGTGAACTCAAAATCGTTTCGAAGCCGATGGTCACTATGTTCTTTGCCTCGGTGGTCCTGATGGCACTTGGGTACATCCTGTCGTGTGGAACGCGACTGTACGATGTACCTGATTCGCAAGTCGCAGAGTTGCAAGGGAGGAAATTGGCAGTCGACCCAGTGTTGCCCACGCAACGCCGGATCGAGACGAAACGGGCAATGGCTGCCGAACGCTCGGCTGGAATTTCTGATTGGCTCGCCGAACCTCCTTTTGTGAAGCCGCCTGGCGAAGACAATCGCAAATGGAACTATTGGATGATGAGCCAACGCAGCGGCACCCTTTCTTACCCATTATTCACCGCAGGTTTTTCGCTGCTGGTTTACATGATCTTCTTTATCGTATGCGATCTCGGCGGGATCCAACTCGCATTCTTTCGAACCTTCGGGACCAACGCGCTCATTGCGTATGTGCTGCACAGCATGGTGGCCCATTCGGTCCAGCGCTTCTTTCCACAAGATTCGCCAACATGGTATGCAATGCTCGGACTGGCACTTTTCTTTGGTATTACGTGGATGTTTGTGCGACACTTGGAAAAGCAAGGCGCGTACCTCAGAGTCTAGCTCGCAATCCATGAACGAACCGATCGGTCAATCCACGGAATCTGGAAACTCCAAACTTATGAGCAACGCACGCGATACGGCACCGTCGAGAATCCATTCGTTAGACCAGTTTCGTGGCTATAGCGTAGCAGCCATGTTCGTGGTCAATTTCCTGGGAGGGCTAGCGGTGACGCACCCCTTGTTGCGGCACAACAATACCCACTTTAGTTTTGCCGATTCGATCATGCCCAGCTTTATCTTTGCCTGCGGGTTTTCCTACCGGTTGTCCGTTCTAAAGCAGCTACAGGGCCACGGCGTGAGACGCCCAGGCCTTCGTTATTTAAAGCGAAGTTTCGGGCTCATTTTGCTGTCGCTCATGCTTTTCGGCTTCGGTAAAAATCTGGGAACTTGGTCCGAGTTCACTGCCCAGCGAATGGTTCGCTTTTTCTTCGAATTAGTCAAAGCAGATCTGTGGGAAGTACTGGCCATCATCGGTGCTTTGCAAATCTTATTGCTCCCCTTGATTGCCAAAGCCGCTTGGATTCGAACTTGCGCATGGATCCTGTTGGGCGT
>JANODW010000036.1:0-7190 GCA_031412875.1 Pirellula sp.
CCGAACTCACAAACGGACGGGACAAAGGTCCCATCCTACGGTAGGATTGATCCTGCCGCTCGCCTAGAAAGCCAAAGACATGTCGTATACCCACCCTACTTTTGATCAGCCTCAACCGACCGCTTTCGTACCGACCAAAAAGAAAAGGATTTGGCCTTGGGTGGTCATTCCGGTTGGATGTTTGTCCGTCATGTTGCTTTGCTGCGGCGGTTTTACGGTGCTGGGAATTAGTGTGCTCGGTGCATTGAAGTCTTCCGAACCGTACCGCATTGGATTGGAAAAAGCTCAATCGAATCCCGAAGTTACCGAAGCGTTGGGAGAACCGATCGAGGCAAGTTTCATGGTGCAGGGAAATCTCAATCTCAACAACGATGACGGAACGGTCGATATTACCTTTCCGGTTTCCGGTCCCAAAGGGGCCGGCCAAGTCCATGTGCAGGGGACAAAAACCAACGGCGTTTGGACCTACGATGATATTTCCATCACGTTAGAAAACGGGCCAACGTTTATCGACTTGTTGGAAAGTCCCTAAGCGTATTCCGATGCCAACGCGGGCCGCCCATCGAGCCCCTTGCGAACATCGAACGCAACCTCTTGCCCGTCGATCCGAATGCATAGTTGATCGCAGAGGATACCAGGTTTAGCAGGCAGTTCTTTCGTGCCAGAAAAGGTGCGATGCTTGGTCCATCCGCGGTGCTGCAATTGCATCGCACCATTGACACCGGATTGCGAAAACTCGAATGCCGAATGGATTGGAAAACCATTCCAAGGCCGGGTCAAGAATCCCACGAAATGCGATGCATCGACGGAAGAACCCAAGAGCTTTGCGATCAAGGGTCGCATGATCAGTTCCTTCATGTAGGCCATATGCCGCTTGACCCGAAAGAAGATCAAGCAGCAACCGGTCAAAATGCATACATTGATCACCGTTGCCAGCAAAGGGCTGTAGGCGTAGAGGGCCATGAGCGCGCCGGCGAGTCCCTTGTTTGCCATTTCCAAGAATGCATCGACCATCGGGAACGGAATCAACCAAACAAGCAGTTCGATCGCCAGTTTGATCGTGTTGACCACGACGATGTTCAACGCGGCTATCAGACTCAGCAGCACATCCATCGGCAGCGTTGCAACGCCCGCGGTCATCACCATCGCCTCGGACTGCTGGATGCCAGACTCCAGAATCCCAGACTCAAGAATCCCAGACTCCGGAATGCCGCTGCCGCTGCTCATGAATTTCATTGCAATCAAGATAATAACGGCCGAGTACATTTCTAATTTTTCGGCTGCCAACGCGAACGGCTTACTGACTTTGGTGAAGCGAGGGAGGCTTGTTGCGACCGTCAGTCCGAACATGGTCCAAAATAGAATTGGGTTGTTGAGCGGGCTGTTGGGGCCGAGCAACGCAGTGCGGCTTTGCAACCAATCGGGACCATAGGTCGCTGCGCCCGACAAGCACGCCAAGCCAAAAAATGGCGATAAAGCGATCGCGGAAAGTGGTCCCAGCCACTCCTGGGTAGAGACTTGTTTGGAAATACTCGAGGCCGCCGCTGCCGCCGCCGCTGGGCTATTGATTTGTGCGGCCGATAGCGACGGCAACAGCATCAAAGCGATCGCACATGGAGCCAAGAAACGGGAATGGGACCACGGATGCATGTCACTTGACCCAGTCTGTTAAGCCCACTTGGAAAGTCCCATCGCTTTTGGCTTGGCCACGGGCCATCATGGGCGTATTGAATTGGAGTTCGATGTTGCCGTTCGCGTCCACGGCGATCAGTCCCCCCGAATCCGTTGGCAACGTTGTATAGATGGCAAATTTGGTGGCCGCACTGAGCGATTCGTTCAAGTATTCCATCCTCGAGGAAACGGCGGAAGCGATGTGGTGTTTGATATAGAGTTCGCCCACCCCGGTGCAACTGACGGCGCAGGTCGCATTCTTTGCATACGTTCCGGCGCCGATGATCGGCGAATCGCCTACCCGGCCGTATTTCTTGCCGAGCAAGCCACCGGTGCTGGTCCCTGCCGCGAGATTGCCTTGCGAATCGCGAACGACACACCCTACGGTGCCCAAGTAAAACAAGCGATCTTTTCCGGCGTCATGGTCGTGCTTCGAAGTCGCGTTCCCTTTGGCTGCCTGCACTTTTTTCCACGCTTCCCAACTGTCGGTCTGCTCGCGAGTTTTGAAATAATCGAGCGATTCCAGAGGCAATCCTATCTCCTTGGCAAACCGGTCGGCCGGCTCGCCGCAAAGAAAAACGTGAGGGGTTTTGTCTCGAACCGCACGCGCCAATCCGATCGGATTCTTGGCCTTGGTAACGCTCGCAACCGCGCCGCAACTCAGATCCAAACCATCCATGATGCTGGCATCCAATGCAACTTCGCCAACACTATTGAGGACCGCGCCTCGGCCCGCATTGAAGTTCGGGTTGTCCTCAAGAATTTGGACCACCGCTTGAACCACATCGATGGCGCTTGCGGACTGTTTAAGCATCTCCGTCCCCTTGGACAACGCGGACTTCAACCCATCGATCCGATCCTGGACTTGTTTTTCAGACCAGCGGCCAGGCTCTCCCCCTGCACCACCGTGGATCGCGATAGACCAAGTGACTTTGTTGCTAACGATTTTCCCGTTCGGAATAGATGGATTCATGCTGCTTGGGTTAGAGGTGCCTTGAGGAGAATTCAATTCGTCAGGCATCGCAATGACTTGAGATGCTACCGAAACAAATAAGAAGAGGAGAGGAGCGAAGTGCTTTGCGAAAAGTGGCATGGTATTTCTCAGTATGTCATTCTCTGCGACCGGGTAAACTTAATCTCTAGCGATTCTCAATATCGGGGAATCTGGGGGTCGATATCGAGGCTCCATTGGTCGATACCGCCAGCCATACTACATGCAGTTGCGAAGCCATTCTGTCGGAACCAGGATGCAACGCGAAGCGACCGGCCACCATGGTGGCAATGCACCACGACACGTTTACCGTCCAGAGCCGCCAACGCTGCCGGTGCGGGTGGCCACTCTCCCATAGGCATCAAAATCGATCCATCGATTTTTGCGAGCTCGTACTCCGTGCGTTCTCTGCAATCGACCAGGGCAACCGAATTGCCAGCGTCGTCGGTCCCGCTTTGAAGCCAACGATTGACGGAATGAATATCGATTTCAATTTCAGGCATGAATGCTCCGGCGTTTTTAGGGAACGTTGAATGGCGAAATTAGAACGCACTTCCGGTGCGATTGCTAGTGAGCCTGCTTTGTTGGCTCACTGGGCTTGTTGGTAGGTCGCTCGTGCCGAGAGCGACTAGATTGCTGCTATCTTTCTTTGGCAGTGATCGTACGAGATTCGTTGTCGATTTTGTCAAAGACGAGCATTGGAAAGCAGGCCTCCAGTTCTCGCAGCGGTTTGTCGAAGTTCTGCATGGTGATCTTGAGGTTCCCGTTTGATATGAGGACGGACACCGAATGCTGAAGCAACCATTTCGGAAGGTCGCGGGTATAATCCACTGCGTTTCCATTCTTGACATTGGCTGCGGTAATGGTGACCATTTTCGATGGGTCTCCTTGGGCAGGAGACGGTGGTTGGCTACGGTCCCCGAATTGTCCGGGTTGTCCGGGCGGCCCGGGCGGCCCGAATTGTCCGGGTGGCCCGAATTGTCCGGGTGGGCCGACGGGACCGGGCGATCCGGGTGGTGCAAAGGGCCCGCCCTCCCCATTGGGCATGCCAGCCGGGAATGCACGTTGGCCCCCGTCGCCGGCGGGGCCGCCTGGCATTCCCATCGACCCGCCCCGTGGACCAAGGCCATTAGGACGCACGCCCCCGAGACCGGTCGCTGGGTTTGCCAATTTGTTTTCTAATTCTCGTTTGCGATCCTCCTCTTTCTGTCGCTGTATCTCTTGGGCTTTCTCTCTGCGCAGCGATTCCTCTGCAAGCTTTCGTCTTTCGCTCTCCTGCTTTTCAAGTTCTGCTTTCCGGATTTGTTCCTTTTTCTTTGCATCGGCCACGACAAATTCTTTGAATCGATCCGACGAGTTGATCGTGCTTTCCAACATTTCTGACTTGTTGCCTTGGAAACCAAACAGCAGCCCTTCGCATAAGTCTCCGAATGCATCGACTTCCTTAAACAAAAATTCCAACTCCATCGGCAGGGGCGATTGCGCCTTCATTTGCCTTTTGAGCTCGTGAACATTGATCGCTGCGGAACGCTGCACATGTTCATAGGGATTGACCTTTGGTATAAACGCGATGAAAGACGATGTCTTGCGAGGATGTTTACGCACGACTTTGGCCAACTCCACGTACTTGTCAATCGTCTTATACGCATTGGCCAGCCCCGCCGCGGAGGGCGTTTTGGGATCGATCGCCGCCAAGGCTCGCAGGGAGTCTCGTTGCATACTGCCTTGCAAGTGAATGAACGCGAGATTTTGTCGGTCGTCATCGGACCAATCGAACTCTGTTCCTTGGTAGGTCATGGGATCGGGGAATTCAACCTGCACCATCACGGTGCTGAATACCGACGCGCTTGCAAGCGTCACTTCCTGCTTTGCATGGGTTACCAAATCGCTCGCTGGAGTGGTTGTGTTGACGCTCCAGAACGGCGAAGGCATGGGGGCGGATGTAGCGGAAGGACCTTGCGATCGCAGGCGTTCGAGCGCCGCTCTGGACTCCTCGCGAGCCGCCAAGAATTCTTGCATTGTTTTGGGTTCGGAAGGCAGCTTGCAAGCCCGCAAAAAAAGCGCATGGAATTTGGGCAACTCCGCTCGCAGGCGATTCGCTGTCTCCTGAGATTGATCTGCGGCATCGATCGATTCAGCCAGTTTCTCCATATCAGCGCGGAGCTTGGCATGGTCCGCTTCGAGGCGGCTGCGAGAATCAAACGAAGGCAAGCTTAGGGAAAAAGTGGTCGCAACATCGCTGAGCGTCGAATCGTTCGAGCGCAGATTTAGGATCCACAACGCTCCCGCAAACATCACGCCGATGCAGCCGATCGAAACCGTGACGAGCGCAACGGGGAGGATGAGTTTTTTGAAATCGAAAGAAGCCGTCCGCGTGGACTGAGGCTCGCCGCGATACGTGGTCGGGCCGAAGGAATCGCTGACCGGTGGCAAGTCGTTTAGAAGACTGCCGAACGTCTCGTCTGTGCTGGACTGAAAAGAGGAACGATGCGCGGGACTTGTCGGTTCAGGACGATTGGCAATCGGATCGGTAGGATTTGCGGGGGCGGAGCCGCTTTTTACTTTTACCTGAAATGCGTGCTGGCATTTCGGGCAATTGATCTTCAACTCTTTTTTCTCTCCGCATTCAAAGCGGAGCGACGCATTGCACTTAGGGCATTTGCAAACTAGCTTGGACACGATTTTTTGGGTTGGCTGGGTTTTAGGGGACTTGCAGTTTTGGTTCTAGCCTCGCAACGATTCGAGCGGCTTGAAACGCATGGCCGAAAGGGCTGGGATCAATCCACCGACCAAGCCCATCATCATACTCAGAGACAACCCAATGCCGATGACACCCCAGTCGACTAAAACGCGAAACACGACCGCTTTTCCACCCGGCCCATTGCCACCGCTAACGATGCTGGTGACACGAAAACCGTTGAACAGGTATCCGATCAAACAGCCAATCAGCCCGCCCAACAATGCGATAAGCAGGGATTCCACCAAAAAGCTGACCAAGATCCGCCATCGACTGAAGCCGAGCAACCGCAACATTCCGATGTCGCGGACGCGTTGGCTGATCGCTGCGAACATCGTATTCATGACCCCCATGACACCGCCGAACCCCATCACGGCCGCGACCACCATGGTTCCAATGAGCAACTGCAGGTTGGTCTGGCCCAGAGCCTTGAAGTAATTCGTTTCGGTCTGCGCGTTGACTTGTGATTTTTCGTAGGCGTTTCCAGGATCTTTGCCGCTGAAAAAGTCTTCGAGTTTTTGTGCGGTCTCTTTGCTGGTCGCTTTCAAAACGAGCGTCGTATAATTGTTCTTCCCAAGCAAGGGACCAATGACGCTTTGCTTGGCCCAGACTTCGGAATCGAACGTCGTTCCCTCGGTTTTCATGATCCCGGTCACCAATAGCTCTCGGGTGTCCAGTTGAATGGTGTCTCCGACCACCAAGCTATCGGGATTCTTGGCCGCTTTCCTTGTCGCTTCGGATCGGTCCTGTCCTAGTCCGCGCGCGATCCCTTCACCCAACACCACTTCGACGATCGCTTGCTTGTTCGGGTCTTCGGATGGCCGAACGCCCGCTTCGGAAAACCAACTCCCACCGGGAAGCAATTCGAATCCATGCACCTTGGCCGACGCGATCGGATCGTACAGTCCTCGCATCTGCAGGAGCCTGCGACTAGGGCTATTGGGTTTGGGCTCAGCGATCGGCAAGCTGAGCACCAGATAGACTTCGCGGCTGCAAAGCGGTTCATCGTTGACCCGGGCCACCCCTTCTTGTTGGGCGATGTCTGCCATGTTTTCGAATGGCAAGTTGCTTACCGCTTCATCGGTCGCACCTTGCGAGAGCACAATGACATTCTCGGGGTTGCCGCTGGACTGCGTCAGAATCCTCAATCCATTGATGAATCCCATCAAAAAGGTCAACACTCCGATCACCATGGTGAATGCGACTGCGGTAAGCAACGTGGTGCGATACCGGACGATAAGATTGCGCACGTTGTATCCGATCGGAATACGTGCCATATAAACGACGAGCAGCATCAATGCAAAGAATGCGAAGCAGCTCGGCAGCAGCATCCACGCATTTTCGAAACTCATAAAGTTCCAAAGGCTGGCCATCGCCTTTTGAAACCCCGACTTTTCGATCGCGTCTTTAGGTGGCATTTCGGTTCCTATCTTTCATCGAGGAGCACTGGCTTGGGGACGCTACGCGACCTTGGAAAACACGTCGACAACCTTGATCGACCGAGTGGACAGCGCGGGGAGGATGCTGCCCGCAAAAGATGTCACAAAGCCGATCGCCGCGCCCCACCAGAGCGCTCCGTCAAGCACTGGAAAGCTGGAGAAAAACGCGATCGGGAAGGGAATGCCCCCCATGACTTGATTGACAAAAAGGTAGGTGCCAATCGAGCTGATGGATCCCGCAACGACACCCAACAAGATGGCTTCGCCTAATACCAAAAACATGATTTGGTTCGGTTGGAACCCAATCACTTTTAAGACGGCCATTTCTTTGCGGCGTTCTCGAACGCTGATG
>JANODW010000037.1:0-5312 GCA_031412875.1 Pirellula sp.
ACTTTTGCGAGAAAGTTCTATCCAAATTTCCATGTCCGCAAAAAGCAAATTGGGATAAGTCGGCATGCCTCCAGCCGCCTCGAAATCCTCGCTCCTCATCAGAAAGCCAGTGCCGATCACGTCCGTTTTTCCGGAAATGAAATTGCTTACTGCGATCTCCGGTAGTTGGACCTCATCCATCGGAGTGCATTTGCCGGTTTCCTCCCCGTTGCCATCAATGTATCGGAAGTGACTCTGGTACAGAGATGCCTCAGGATAGCGTCGAATGAGGCCATCCATCCGCTGCAAGTAGTCCGGGTCGAATACATCATCATGGCCGGTGATGGTCATGAACTCGTTCTTGGCAACATTCGACACTCGCGTCCAGTTCTCTTCGATACTGAGCGGTCTTTCCGACGGGAAAACTTTGATCCTCGGGTCCTGGAACGATTCGATGATCGAAAGGGTATCATCTTCGCTCTTGTTTTCGAGAATTAAGAGATCAAATTCCGCATAGCTTTGCGACAAAATGCTCTCGATGCATTCTCGGATGTACCTGCCCGCGTTGCGGGCTGGGAGTACGAAGCTATAGGTAGGCGTCTTTTCCGGATAATTGGACATGGGATTCGGTTTGGCGGTCGTCCGTCGGGGCGGTTTGGAGCAGCGCAATTCGCGTTACCAACGCATCCAAAAAATTTCCAAGGGCCAAGCGAGTGCGCACCGGTGAGGGTGACATGTTGCGTCCGTAATCGCTCCCAACCTTCCCAGAAGCGTTGCCTTGGAATCGAAACGCTGGCCGACTAATTTAGAGTGTAATTCAGGTTGACCAAATTGAGCATGGAATTTCCGACGACTTCTCCGGGCTTGTATTGGAGCGTGATCAGATCCCCGGGCTGGACGATGGGTCGGTGCTTGGGATCCCGAAGCGATTGGGTCAAATCCACTCGAATAGAGACTTGCTGCTTGTTAGGCAGTTTTCGCGTGATGATAGCGCGGGTTGGTGGCAGAATGTTTCCAGGGCCCGTACCCGTTCGAATGACCGCGATCCCGCTCGCTCCACCAACGCCACCGATGGAACCATTGGCCAGCGAAATCGCTTCGACAATATCGATGTCGTGATCTCTGGGCATGGGAACGATGCCGCCGGGTAGTAGTCCCGCAGTATAAAAAAAGTCTTGCTCTCGACCGCGTATGTAGACGATATCCCCCTCTTGGAGAAGGATGTCCTCCTGACGGATGCAAATTCGCTCGCAAGGTTCGACCCACAACGGAATCCGCTTGGCGATGGCCTGGCAGTCTTGAGTAAGCAAAAGGGGTTCAAAATCATCGAACTCGCAGGCGGGCGGCTCGCGCTCCACCAACGGAGATTGTGCGGAAGCAGTTTGGACCAATGGAGTCGATAACGGGGCAACGCTACTGTTTTTGGAGGTGCTTGAACGGTATCGGTTTGCACTCGATCGCGGCTCGCTCAACTCCTCGGTATGCGAGGGCTCGGTCGGCCCGTTCCGGTCCTTCAGCTCGATGGGAGGACGAGCCATGCTGCGATCTGGGGATGCGGCACGTCCTGTTGCCGAAGGTTCCCTAAGCTTGGGCGGCGAGTCCCACACTTGGCTATAAACCTCTCTGCGCAAATCGCTTCTTCGAAGGACCCATACTTCGTTATAGCTCTCATACCCAGGCAAACCTCCCGAGATGGTCAACGCATGGAGGACATCATTCTCGAAAGCTGGCAAATCTACCACTTGCGCATTTCCTCGCTTGGTCAGAAGCGGCGCTGTCTTGGAAAGAAAAGTCGGATTGCCCGATGCGACGTCATCCCGAATCACCATGACTCGGACGACGCGACTCCGCACCATGTTCACATAGACGTACTCTTTGCCCTCCTGGATAAGCTGCCGAGCAATGTACTTTTTTGAGATCTGCTCGGTGGCTTGCCCGATCGTTAAACCTCTCAAATCCACTTCGCCGATCAACGGCAACTGGAGCCGCCCCGCGGCATTGATTTCAAAGGGGAGGCCCATCGACGGTGTCGAGCTTTGGCCATCCGGGGGGTAGTAGACATTCGAGAAGTTAGGCTGGCCTTGCAGGACAGGAGCAGCTTGGTCCGCACCGGCAGGAACAAGTCCCTTGACATAAATCCCCAACACATCGCCGGAGTCTAGCGTATACAACGGTGGTGGAGCTTGCCCGAGCAATGCCAGATTGAGCTGCTGCCGATCTCCTTTCTCAACACCCTTGACCCCCTCCGGAATGCGGTCCGCCGGAATGGAATAGTTTGAAAAGGTAATGCAACCAGGCAGTAGCAAACAGGCCGCCGCTACACTCATCCGCATCGAGAGGGACACCAACGAGGAGACAAACTTTCGCGAATATCGGACCAACATTTTGGAGTTCATATCTAGTTCAAATGCGTTGACTCGGGCTGTAAGCAATTCGAAATCCTGCGGCAGTTTGCTCTATGGCGTGCTCGATGGCATGCTCGATGGCATGTTCTCCAAGGTACACGCAGAGGTCGTGCAAAAGCGGGAAGGTACGTTGTGGTTTCGATGGGTTTGACATTGGAGGGCAGTGGCTGCGCCCATGGCAAAGCCGGCGTACCAGCGATCCAGTCGCACCTTCCCTTCGGGCGTCTGGAATTTGGCTTCCCAATAGCAGGGCGGCGGAACGACGGGACACGCGCCGTCTCCGCCGCGCGTCACATCCACATACCCCGCTTTGAATCCATCGGCACAGTCGGCCGTGCGTTCAAACTCGTTCAAGTTCGCTTTGCATGCGAGCCATGCCATTCTGGCTTGACGTTCTGTCGCATAGCGAAATCGATAATCCGACATAGAAGCGCAGCCCATGCAGGACAGACCAACCAACAATAGAAACATCATTCGCGTCATGGCCACTTCCTTGCTCGTATACCCTTCGCAACGCTCCCTTTTTTGGCAGCCATCATTCCTGTGCGGTTCTTCGTCTTGAGACATCGCTCCATCCCATGGAGGGCTTATCGGACCAAAGTGCGAGCTGATTCGCAGAAAAAAACGGACGGAAAAACGGTATCATTCGATTCAAACTGAACGAACGGAATAATCGGAAAAATCGAAGGGATATCCACATGGGGCTTTCGACCGGCTCAAGCCTAATGGCATTCCCAACAGTAGCGGCAGGGGGAGAGCCCTCCGGTGTCGCGGCTGAGATCACAACGATTCTTTGCAGGTCCCGACCGGACGGCTTGCGCCGTTCCGCTAAAGTAAGCGGTTTAGTTTCGTGAAAGGTCAGCAGTTTTGCTTTAAAGCGTACTTAAAAGCAAAAAAAGCGCCCAAAACAGCCCTTTCCCAGGTTGAAGATTGATGCGGGAAAGGTTAGCTTTACCCGAATCACTACTTTGATTTACCCGTTTTCAGGATTAAAACAATGAATCGAGTTGGCAATCGAGTTGGAACGATGGCAAAAGTACTTGGTATCCTGGCAATTGCCTTGTTGAGTGGGATTTTGTGCCCGGCATGCGCTGTTGGCCAGGAAGCCGAAACGGCAGTCCGGGCGGCGGGCGGCGAGGCCAGTCTGGAATTGCCGGACCTCGGCAAAGTGAGCTTTCTAGGGGTTCCCGGAACATACTTACTCTACGGAGGCTTATTGATTTGCTGCGCGGGACTGTTCTTTGGAATGCAAATCTATCGTGAGCTGCAAAACATGCCCGTTCACCGAACCATGTTAGAAGTCTCCGAGCTCATCTATGAGACTTGCAAAACCTATCTCATCAACCAAGGCAAGTTCATGGCTGTGCTATGGGCCTTTATCGCCATTGTGATCGTGATGTATTTCGGATGGCTCTCGGAAATGAGTGCGGGAGTGGTGGCCATTATTGTGTGCTTTAGCATCGTCGGGATTCTGGGCAGCTATGGGGTTGCTTGGTTCGGTATCCGTGTAAACACCTTCGCCAACTCGCGAACTGCCTTTGCAAGCCTGAGAGGACTTCCGTATCCCGTCTATGCTATACCGATCAAGGCGGGGATGAGCATCGGCATGATGCTCATCAGCGTGGAGTTGCTCATCATGCTCTGCATCTTGCTTTTTATTCCGGGCAAGTACGCAGGCGCATGCTTTATCGGATTCGCTATCGGTGAAAGTTTGGGGGCGGCAGCGCTTCGTATCGCGGGCGGGATCTTTACCAAGATTGCGGACATCGGTTCGGACTTGATGAAGATCGAATTCAAAATCAAAGAAGACGATGCTCGCAATCCAGGCGTCATTGCAGACTGCACCGGGGACAATGCTGGGGACTCGGTTGGCCCGAGCGCCGACGGATTCGAAACCTACGGCGTCACCGGTGTTGCGTTGATCACCTTTATCCTGCTCGCCGTGAATCCCAAGTCGGCAGGCGCTGCTTACGAAACCATTCAGGTGCAACTGCTCGTATGGTTGTTTGTGATGCGTGTCATGATGATCGTTGCATCCTTTGTTTCTTACTACATCAATGAACAATTGACCAAGTCGACATACGAAACGGCTGCCAAAATGGATTTCGAGATGCCGCTCACGCGTTTGGTCTGGATTACCAGCATCATCTCGATCGCCATTACCTACATCGTTTCGTTTGCAATGATCCCCACCCTCTCCGGAAACAGCAATCTGTGGTGGCAACTCTCTACCATCATCTCCTGCGGTACGTTTGCAGGTGCATTGATTCCAGAGCTCGTCAAAGTGTTTACCTCGACCTCCTCCAAACACGTCAAGGAAATTGTGACATCGAGCCGTGAGGGCGGGGCATCACTCAATATCCTTTCGGGCTTAGTCGCCGGTAACTTCTCGTGTGTGTGGCTCGGAGCTGGGATCGTTGGACTGATGGCGATCTCCTACGGAATCTCCACGCAAGGGTTAGGCAATCTGATGGAGGCCGAAGCGGTGTTTGCCTTCGGTTTGGTCGCCTTCGGTTTTCTCGGGATGGGGCCCGTCACGATCGCGGTCGATTCCTATGGTCCCGTCACAGACAATGCACAGAGCGTGTTCGAATTGTCTCTGATTGAACAAGAGCCGAACATCCTCGCTCAGTTGAAGTCCGACTACCAAATCGATGCTAACTTTGAATAAGCCAAGCACTTACTGGAAGAGAATGATGGGGCGGGCAATACCTTTAAAGCGACCGCAAAGCCAGTCCTCATTGGGACCGCAGTGGTCGGTGCAACCACGATGATTTTCTCCATCATTATGTCGCTGACCAACGGTCTGACATCGGATCAAGAAAAATTGTCCTTGTTGCATGCTCCGTTCGTGTTGGGATTGATTTCGGGGGGCGCGATTATCTATTGGTTCACCGGAGCCTCCATTCAAGCCGTCACGTCGGGTGC
>JANODW010000038.1:0-2904 GCA_031412875.1 Pirellula sp.
GTGCCGGTAACATAGACGACACGGTCACCTGCTTCGAGCATGCCGCGTTCAACGGCCCACTCGGTCACTTCATTGAACAATGCCTCCGGATTGTCAAGGTTCTTCACTTTGTGCGGCATGATCCCCCAGAACAAGCACATGCGGCGAAGGGTATGATCGGAATCGCTGACCCCCAGGGTTGGAATGTAATTCCTCTGTTTGGCTTTCACCCAAGCCGTGCCCCCGGTCCGTGTTGCGACGACGACCAGTTTTGCATCGATGGCTTCTGCAATGTTTGCGGCGTTGTGTGTCACGGCGGCGGTGATCGGATGCACGCGAGAAAAGAATCGGGTCTTGGAATCTTGCGGCTGTGTCTTCAGCATTTTTTCGGTGCTGAGCATGATCCGGTTCATGGTGTCGACCGTGATAATGGGGAAGTCGCCGATAGCCGTTTCTCCGCTGAGCATGCAAGCATCCGCGCCGTCCAAAATCGCATTGGCGACGTCGCTCGCTTCGGCCCGCGTGGGCCTGCGATTGTGGTGCATGCTTTCCAGCATTTGAGTTGCCACGATGACGGGCTTGAGACGCTCTCGGCAGACTTGGATAATCCTTTTCTGAGCGACAGGAGTATCTGCAACGTCGATTTCCACCCCCAAATCCCCGCGTGCAACCATCACTCCATCGGCAGCATCCACGATTTCTTCCAAGCACTCGAGCGCTTCCCGTTTCTCAATTTTGGCAATCACCAGCGCCTGCGCATCCATCGATGCGAGCAAGTTCTTGAGAGACGAGACGTCTTGTGCCGAGCGAACAAACGAAAGGCTGATGAAATCGACATCGTTCTTGGCCGCCCACAGCGCATTGGACACATCCTCGGGCCGCATCGACGAAACCGACAGGGATGTGCCAGGCAAATTGATTCCTTGTTTGGACCGAATGGTTCCGCGCACCGACACCAGGCATCGCACGCGGTCGCGCTCCTTGTCCACCACGTTCATGGAGATCATGCCGTCGGCCAACATGACTGGGTCGCCGACCCCCAGCTCATCGATGAGCTTGGTGTAGTTGCTGGTCAACTCCGTTGGCGAACCGGGTACGTCCCCTCGAACAAACGTGAGTTCCGAGCCGACGTCCACCTCGAGCGGGTCTTGCAGAAGTTTGCCAAGCCGAATTTTTGGGCCGGCCAAATCGAGCAAGACTGCGACGGGAAAACCTGTTTTCTCTCTTACATTTTGAATTTTGGCCATGATACGGGCAAAATCGACCTGCGTTCCGTGAGCGGCGTTGATGCGAAACACATCCACCCCATGCGTTACCAGTTCCGCGAGAATAGCCTCATCCTCGCAAGCCGGGCCGACCGTAGCGACAATCTTCGTGCGGGCTTCGCTCAGCGTGTTTCTTGCCATTTACGTTTTACTGCTTTGAAGAGATGACTCGAGCGGTTTCGCATCCATGCAACCCCTCGACGGAACGACCATCCAAGGTTTGATGCCTAACCTGCCTCAGACTGGCTCCGATATTGTGTAGATTTCGAAGCTATTTGGCTATGGCACTAGTGCGATTTGATTTATTGCACAGGATGGTAAACTGGGGTAAGCAACTTTTCTGAATGCGCGATTTGCGAGCAGATTCGAGGCATTGGGGCTGAAACTTTCGGAACTCGCGACCGAAAGGACCTGAATTAATTGCTCGTAATGGGATGAATGGAATGGACAATGTCGGACCGTGGGCTGGACGAGCCGTTGTCGTCTGCGGTGGTTCGTCTGGACTGGGGTTGCAGCTTGCGATCGCTGCGGCAGAGCAAAAAGCGAACGTCTTGATCATCGGTAGAGACTGCGCTCGGATCGAATCCGCCATCCAGACAGCGCTCGAAAAAGGTGCGAGATCCGCCCAAGGGTTTTCGATCGATTTAGGACTGCATTCCGCCTCCTCCCCCATCGATGGCCCTCGCCATGAACGCGTTGGGGGCACTTTGGAATTGCAATCGTGGCTAGCCAACCATCCCGTCGACCTGCTCATCAATGCAATCGGTCGATCCGACCGAGGGCTCTTGGAACAATTGACTGACTCCGACCTTGCCTCCCTGTTCAATGACAATTTGATCTGCACTTGGAACATGACACGACTCGCATTGGATGCGATCAAACGAGGGCGAGGAACGATCGTGAACATCGGATCGTTGGCGGGACTTGTGGCCGCACCAGGAATGGGCGGCTACTCGATTGCCAAGTCGGGATTGACGGCGATGACGCGTCAGTTGAGACTGGAATTGGATCCCAGCGGTGTGCACGTAATGCTTGTATGTCCCGGCCCGATCGCGAGACAGGACCCGATCGAACAAGCAAATCGGTACGAGAAAATTGCTGCCGAACGCGGACTATCCGATCCTGCGTCTACCTCGCCAGGTGGCGGGGTGAAGCTGCGACTAATCGACCCGAATTGGCTGTGCAAAAAGATATTGCACTCTGCATATCGACGCAAAAAGGAACTGGTGGTTCCGCCCAAGGCAGCTTGCTTGTCGGCGTTAGCGGCCCTCCTCCCAAGCGTTGCGGACTGGATACTGCGAAAGTACTTAAAGCGAGCCGCAGGCTGAAACAACCCATCCGTAGTTTGGGACCATTGTCCCGAACGAAAAAACAGAACCGTAGTTTGGGACCATTGTCCCGAACTTACAAACGGACGGGACAAGGGTCCCATCCTACGGTAGTATTGAATGAACTTTGGAAAGAACGCATCGATGAACCTAGACAAGTCGAAGTTGGACGAACTGGTGGCGGCGGCTCAAAAGGCAGCCCTCGCCGCTTACAATCCGTATAGTCAATTCGCCGTGGGTTGCGCTTTGTTGACCAAACGAGGCAATATCTACTGCGGATGCAACATCGAAAACGCGTCGTATTCCGTCACCCTCTGCGCCGAACGGGTGGC
>JANODW010000039.1:0-7107 GCA_031412875.1 Pirellula sp.
TCCGCGCCGCCGCGCGAGCTAGCAGCAAGAACTCATGAGAGCTCCCAAAAAAATATTCCAAGCGAAACGATTCGCGATCGAAGAAGTCGAAGAAAACCTCCCTGACGGGAGCAAACTCGTTCGCAATATCGTACGCCATCCGGGAGCGGTGGTGATCCTCCCAATTGTGACAGCAGACTGCATCTGCATGATCCGAACCTACCGAGTGGCTATTCAACGCTGGCACTTGGAACTTCCGGCGGGCACACTCGACAAATCGCTTTCGCCAATGCAAACCGCCGAACTGGAACTTCAAGAAGAAACGGGGTATCGATGCGAAACGCTGACTCATGCCCATACGTTTGCAATGTCCCCAGGCATCCTTGATGAAAAGATGCACTTTTTTGTTGCCACAGGCCTGTCCGCCGGCCCCACAGAACGCGAAGCTGGCGAACAGATGGAAAATAGATTGCTATCGTGGGCTCAAGTCGACGGGCTATTGAGAGACAAGCTAATTACCGACGCGAAGTCGATCGCTTGCCTGCTCTGGTACCTACGCTATCGCACCCACGCTTGAAGCATCTGCATATCACACCAAGCTGCCGTGCTACTTCGCTGCCGTGCTACTTCGCAAGCGCGACGCGTCGATGGTCCAAAACCCAACGCGCCAGCGAAACGTCCCCTTCGACCCCCAGCTTCTCCAGAATCCGCTGGCGATGGCGTGAAACTGCTTGAAAGCTGGTTCCAAACTCCGCCGCGATGTTCTTCATGGAATTGCCAGCCACCAAAAGCTCGAGGACCTCGTTTTCCTTATTCGTAAGCTTTTTCAACTTTTTCTCAGCGTCGCGAGACGAAATCTCTTGTTCGCTAGCAAGCTGGCTTTCGATCAAACATTCTTTCACTCGGGAAATCAGCGCCTCGGTCGGCACCGGCTTCTCCATGTAATCAATCACGCCTGATTTAAACGCCTTCACACACGAAGCGACTTCGCCAAACGCAGTCACGATGATGGTCGGCAACGTCCAACCTCGCTCCCTCGTCTTTTGATAAAGCTCCAAACCAGTCATTCCAGGCATGTTCAAGTCTGTGACGATACAGCCGATCGGGGCCTCGTCATGCGATTCAAGGAATTTTTCCGCGGATTCGTACGTCAAACAGGCCAGCCCATGAACGTCGAAAAGACATTCTATGGAATTCCGCGAACCTTCATCATCGTCCACTACAAACACAGTAGGGTTGGACATCATCTAGAATCTCCAGTCTCGTATCTAAAGCCGCTTCCACGGCAAATGGCCAAAAACGAACGCAAAAAAGAAATTGCAAGAAAAGCTGGGCGAGACTCTCTTTGTTGAATAGTACTACACGCAGACACAATTCCTAGTGCTAAAGTTTGTCAATTGCACGCTTATTTTTCTTTTTGCGTAACTTGTTTAACCAAAAAGTGAAAAACACATGAATTTTCACCAAACTCAACGATCCCCCCCGGCAGACAGACGGTCGCACCCCCCTCCCTGCGGTAGCGGATGTCGCCAGACTTCCTGTGTTATGGCTGAGACTGCACAGGTTCTTTACAGGGCCCGACCGGACGGCTTGCGCCGTTCCGCTACTGCGGTGGGAACGCCGACGTATTTATCGTGGTTGTTCGTTAATGCGAATTCTTCGATACTCCATCTGACCGCGGTCCCCCTCCAAACCGATCGGACCTGTGGCCGGGATCGCAAATGCGGCTTCTAATTCTTCGCCATTGCAAGTGCAGCGAGCCACCTGGCCTTGAACGGTCAAGACGAGCTCGTTCCAATCTTGCGGACGGTATTTCTTTAAGTCTTTGTAAGGGCCGGCGATCGGATAATCACGGCATTGAAGCTGCTTGCTGCGAATGAAAACTCCACTGTCCGCATTGGGAGTCGCTCGGAATTCTAACTTCAATACGAAATCCGACGGAAACACCTTGGTCGTCCACAACTGCTGAATGCGACTCCCCTCGGCTGGAGTTGTCACGACCAGTCGACCATGCATTGCAACATAGCGGCCGTCGCTGGACTGCTTTTTTCCATCCCATCGCTCCGCGGTCTTATCTGTCCCCTTTTCTTTGAATTCCCAACCTGTCAGGTCTTTTCCATTGAAAAGGCTAACGTAACCAGGTTCTAGTTCAAACCGATCGTCCTCGGTTTCGAGGAAGCCCAAAGTGGCCAATACTGGACGCAGGGACGCGGCCCATTTGTCATAACCCACCGCATTCAAATGGAGCAAATCCGGAAACTCCTCGATCTTGGCGTTCCCCTTTGCGTCGGCATAGAGACGGAACGTATCCACGACCGTGATTTGGGGATCCCCTTTGACGAGCTGCATCAGCAGTTTGTTGGTCGCTTGTATTTTTTCGGTCGGGCGAGATTTCGATTCCGAGCTAGGAAAAATAAGGCAAAGCACGATCGGCATCTTGCTGTTGTGCGATTTTAGCGTCTGAATGATCAGCGATACGTTGCTTGCAATGGTCTCTGGCTCGGCTTTCTCCTCGAGGTCATTGGTGCCCATCAACATCACCACCCCCTTGGGATTCAATGCCAACACATCTCCGTCAAGTCGGATGAGCATTCCGCGAGTGGTGTCTCCACTGATTCCTCGATTGGCTACCTTAACACCCTGGAAATACGCGTCGAGCTTGGGCCAGCCTTGAGTGATGGAGTCCCCTAAAAACACCAGCGATCCCTGATCGTTGGGCGTCGCTGCGATCCAGGATCGACGCTTGGAATTCCAGAGATTTCGAAACCAATCGGCCTGGCGCAATGGCCCTGTCCCAGGCTGCCCCTCCGCCGTTGGCAAGTCTCGTTCTGACTGCAGTGCTGCGGTCGAAGCATCGGACTTTTCTTGTCCGAAGCAGTCAGTATTGCGAACCATCAACACTAAAAGAAACGCGCTGAGCCAAATAAACTTTTTCATGACATACCACTAGGAAAGGAGGAAAGGTAGGCGGGTCTGTCCCGCTATCTTAAGCGAATTCGGACACGATTGGGGAACTGTGCGGCCTGGATTAACGCCAGCGGCAGGATCATTCCTACCGTAGGATGGGACCATCGTCCCGTCCGTTTGTTCGTTCGGGACAATTCGTTCGGGACAATTCGTTCGGGAAAAATGGTCCCAAACTACCGCTGGCATGTTTCAGACTGCCGCTCGCCTACGAAGACTGCCCAAGCGTGTTCTGCGTTTTTGTATTCCGCGATATCGATTACAATTCCCGAGCAACCTACCGACGCAACCCACCGAAGCCACCGGACCCTCCACGCAACTCCACGCAACCCGAAGCCACTCGCAAACGAGCGTACAAAACCGTGCCTACGAATTCACCTTCCCTTGTTCGAATGATGTTAGCTGAGTTCTTTGGAACCTTGATCCTCATTTTGCTTGGATGCGGGGCGGTTCATGCAGCGGTCCTGCTGGACGCTCAAAGCGGGATTTGGCAGGTCGCAGTGGTATGGGGAGTCGCAATCATGCTTGCGATCTACACGGTCAACTCGATCAGCGGCTCTCACATCAATCCCGCCATGACCATCTCGCTTGCGGTCTGGGGACGCCACCCATGGCGGCATGTGGTTCCTTACGTTGCATCGCAAACGATGGGTGCCTTTGTTGCAGCATCGCTTCTTTTTTTCTTTTTCTCGGGCTTCATTGCAGCCAAGGAGGCGGAGAAGAACGTGGTTCGCGGCGAGCCGGGCAGCGTGGTTACAGCCATGTGCTACGGTGAGTACTATCCAAATCCAGGCAGTCTCGCGTCGAGCGATGTCCCTTACGATCCCCAAGTCCACGAACAGCTTCGAAGCCGCTTTTCGCACTCTCAAGCCTTCCTTGCCGAGTTTTTGGGAACAGCCATTTTAGCCATTGTCGTTTTCGCGTTGACGGACCCTCGCAATGGTGCGGCCCCAACAAGCAATCTAGCTCCTGTCTTTATTGGACTCACTGTCTCGGCGTTGATTTCGGTTATCGCACCGCTCACCCAAGCCTGCTTTAACCCAGCACGCGATTTTGGACCACGACTTTTTGCTTACCTGGCAGGTTGGGGGCAGGTCGCTATTCCAGGCCTCTCGGACCTCAGTTGGCTCACCGTGTACATCGTTGCGCCTATCCTCGGAGCCATCGCCGGTGGCGCCCTCCAACTCTTTGTGCTCTTCCCGTCTGAGACGGCTTAACAAACCGTTGCACCGGGGAAAGAGCTAGAGAATCTCAAACACAGTAAACCTCACTCCTTATGGCAATTGAATGGCATCCCGGAAACGCGAAGCAAGAAGAGATCAACGCTTGGACCCACGGAATCGGGTTTTTATTGAGCTTACCCGCCGGATTTTACATGATTTGGCTCGCAACGCAGAATCGTCCCGAGCTAACGACTCCTTGCGCGATCTATAGCGCCACGCTCGCCGCCATGTATTTGTTCTCGGCCCTTTCCCACACGGTTCGCAGTCCAAGTTTGCGGCACCGCGTCCGTGCGCTCGATCAAGGGTTCGTGTATACGCTCATCGCCGGTACGTTCACGCCATTCATTTGTTCCTATATGCATGGAACCCCTCGCATCCTGCTCCTGGCATTCGTCTGGTTAGCAGCCGCGACGGGCTTCTACACCAAGGTCTTTTCGAAACACCGTATCAACAATATGGCTTCGCTTTCCTACATTATGCTGGGCTGGGTTCCGGCCATGGTCTTAATGGGCTACGTATCGCTGGAATGCTTTGCAATGATGGCGCTCGGTGGAGTCATCTACACCGTAGGGGTCGTTTTCCTTCAAAATGACCACCGCTCGTTCTATTACCACGCGATCTGGCACTTGATGGTCATGCTTGCCAGCCTTTGCCACTACCTCGGGATCGTCTACTTCGCGATTTTTCAAATCGATCGAGCCTAGCATCCCTAAGTGACGAACATCGCAAACCATGCGATAGACTTTCCACCGATACGCTTGTAACCCTGTATTCATAGTCCCCATTACCAGCCCTCTTGATCCGCCACCGCTTTGGTTTCCGCAAGCTTGCGGCGAACAACGATAAGCTCCTGCGATGTCGACTCGATCTCATCCTCGAGTGTATAGAGTTTTTTCAGATAGCGAGCATGCAACGCATCTTGCCGATCCAAAGCCCCCATCAGTGTTTTGATACGGTGTTGTTCCAACGAGGCTGACTCCTTCGAGCGTGCCAGATTGTTTTCCTGGAGCTGGATGGCATCAAGCTGAATCAGCGTTTCAACGCGATTTTTAATCCGCTGCCGAACGTCGTCCGCTATGCCTTCGATGGCTGTCAGCTTGATTAGCTCTGTCCAAGACGCTGTCTTCGGAACCCGCGACGTCATCGTCTTGGACTCCAAAACGTCCAGCGTCGCCACCGATTGCTTCGGACACTCTACACGGTATCGAGAACTCGATCGACTCCCCTTGACCGTCGGCGTCTCGGCAGCCATCGGCAAGAAACTTGCATCCTCCGAACGATGCTCAATGAAAACGATGCGATCGTCGCTGCTCTCGTTTTCGAGCCGGTACCGGACGGTCCGTTCAATGGTTTTGCTCACGGAAAGCATCGCGTCGTCACCGATCAATACCGTCTCTTGGGAAGAACGTTCCGGCATTTTTTCGCTGGACACTTCGATCCCAGCGTCCAGCGCATAACTGACGATCTGTGGGACATCGCTGACCAAACTGGGAACCATAATATCTCCCGCATAGCCAGCTTGAGACCAAACCGTGCCCGGCCCGCCAGGCAACTGATATCCCTCACGCAACGTGATCTGAAACGCCGACAACGGGTGCTTTTGGCTCACCGAAGCCGAATAGATCCGAACATCCTCTACCAGCATCGGAATGGCTGGCAAAAAAATGGACTCCGACTCGCCCGCTCGGATGGTGACGTGGGGCAAACGAATTTGCACCCGTTTTCCAGCCAGCCCTCGCGAAAAGGCTTCTGACGGGAAGCTCAATCCAAGCTGCCTTGAAACGCCCGTGTCGCCCCCTAACACTTCCGATGCACCGTCCGACTGCGGCTCACTATACCCGCTCGAGCTATCGCCATAACCACTATATCCACCACCCATGCTACCGCCCATGCCGCCCATGCCACCACCACCCATGCCACCACCACCCATGCCACCCATGCTGCCTTCCATTCCTCCATAGCCGCCCGTTGCCGGGGAGTCGGCTGCATTGTCTGCAAACCATTGAGCTGCTTTGCGTTTCGGGCCCGCTGCCAAGGACGGAGGTGACGCGGAAAAGGGAGATGGGATCGGAACCATGGCCCGCTGAGAATGATGAACCGTACTCAAGGGCGAATGAAAACCCAACGGCTGATCGACGATCAACACCAACTCGATATCTGTCCAGTCCATGGCTGTATCGTTGTCGATGACGGCCGATACCACCAACTGATATCCATCCTTGAACTTCGCGATCCGATACGAACTCTTCCATGCGGCTGTCTCTGTCTGGAATGCAATGCTCGCAGGCCCGCGTTCTTTTTTCGTAAGCTGAACCTTGGCAGGGGCACGCGTCTTCGTCGGTTTCGCCATTCGCATAAACGCTTGGTCAAAGTCCAACTGAACCGACGGATCGGAAAACGCAAACCAAGTCATTTGGCTAAGGACTCTCTGCTCGATTCCTTTGTCGGTCTGCAACGTGATGACTTCGATATCGTGACCGTTTCCCTTTTGATTCGGCTGCAACTCAACCGCGATGATGACTCCGGACACCGTCCCCGAGGGATCGGTCAATTGGATGCCATGCCCTTTCATTCCTTGCAGCAACTCGGCTCGCGTCTCGCTGCGGCCCATGGAAAGGACACGCGACATGGCTCCGTTGCGATCGCCTAAGGTTTCATAGTCCACTCGCCCTGAATCGAACCCTCGTAACACAAGCGACTTGAGTAAATCATCGAGTTCCGTACGACTCAGCCGCAACGGTAACTCCACATCGCCAATCTCTTTGGCTTGGTACTCGAAGACTCCTTGACCGGCAGGAAACAACTCGACCCGTTGCAACACAAGATCGTCGTTTGCCCAAGCGGAAGGATGGCACAAAAGGCAAGGTGTACAAAAAATCGCGTGTGCCGAAACGGAACAAAACAAGGCAAATTGGTACATGCTGGACATCGTATCGATACC
>JANODW010000040.1:0-3944 GCA_031412875.1 Pirellula sp.
GCGGCGGGGAAATCCGAAGAGTTTCGCAAAAGGTTTTTGGTCGCTATGCTCGACGGAACCGCTTGCGAAGTTTCGTTGGTAGCCGTCGATGGGCTCGACGTTCGGTTGCTCAGCTCCGTCGGGGACTGGAAACGCGGCACAACCCGATGGCACGATCGCGCTACCAAACGACTAGCCACCGACGATGAAAAGCGACTCGGTATCAGTGCCCGAGATGATATTCATATCGCTTCGAGGCTGCAACGAACGATGGAAAAAGCATTCGATCGATTGCGATCCAATGCGTCGGTCCCGTTTGTATTCGAAACACCCGGCGGCAAAGTCGAAGGGAAAATCGAGCGCGAGCGGCTCAGCGAATGGGTCGGTGACCTTGAAAACGAGTGCGAGAATTTTGCCAAGGAAGCCATACTGAGAGCAAAGATCGACCCGCAAGCCATCGATGCCATCCTTCTGATCGGCGATGTGCGTTGGATGACTGTCATCCAACGTCAGTTGACCCGTTTGGTCGGCTCCCATGCGAAATTGACAATGCTGCAATCCGGCGATCTCGCACGCGGGGCCGCAATCCAAGCCCGCAATGTGATGCCTCCCATGGATGTGCAGTCGCCGGTTGCCCATGGATGCACCAGCTATGATCTCGCCGTTATTTTGCAAGAAGAAGCGAACAAAATCAGTCAGCCCAAAGTCCTGATTTGCAAAGATTCATCGACGCCGGCAACGAGCACGCGGGCCCTTCGCTTTGCGGGAAATGGCAAAGAGCAGCCGACCCTTCAGTTCGTCGAGGGATCTCGATTAAACGCAAGCACCTGGAATCGATTGGGGCAAATCAACCTCAAGACATGCTTTGCTGGCCGTCCCGAATCCGATCCCCTGCAGTTGCGAGTCGAAGTCAACGCGAGTGGGATTTGGAGCGGATCGCTGATTTGGTTAGCAGGCAACAAACAGTTGCCGATCCCGCCACTGTCGGAACCTTTAATGGACGTGGTTTCGATGCGGCGTTGGAGAGATTGGTTAGAATCTCTGATGCTTTGCAATTCTTGATTTCCTGCTTAAAGCCCCCGCATCGACCAATACCATGCAGTTCACCGTAACACTCCCTGAATGGGCCGTTGCAGAACAATCCAATCTGCCTTCGCACCTTCCCAGTTGGGAGGACCGCATGCGAGCCATCATTCGTTTCTCACGATGGAATATTGACCATCAGACGGGCGGGCCTTTTGCGGCCGGAGTGTTCGAACGCGACACTGGCCGAATCGTAGCGATCGGCGTGAATCGCGTTGTCGCTTCCAACGTTTCTTCCGCGCACGCCGAGATCGTCGCAGTGTCTCTGGCTCAGCAAAAGCTCAATTGCTGGGATCTTGGGGGCGAAGGCATGCCCGCCATGCAACTGGTGGTGAATTGGAGACCGTGCGCGATGTGTTACGGAGCCACTATTTGGAGCGGCATCCGATCCTTGGTGATTGCCGGCAGCGATGACGCTTGCGAGCGAATTACCGGCTTCGACGAAGGCCCCATTCACCCGCAGTGGCGAGCTGAACTCGAACGCCGCGGCATCGCATTGCAAGACGCTTTGCTCTACGACCAAGCGATCGAAGTGTTCGCTGAGTTCCGAGATCGTGGTCATCTCGTTTACAACGCCCGCCGATCGTCGCCATCGGCTAGTTAATGCAAGTGCCAACCCACTTCGGTAGCGGCTGGTCGCAAACCCTCCGGCCCTCACTCTACTACCGTAGGATGGGACCATTGTCCCGTCCGTTTGTTCGTTCGGGACAATGGTCCCAAACTACGGCTGGTATGTTTCAGCCTGCCGCTCGCCTTAGCAAAACGGCGCAAGCCGTCCGGTCAGGACCTGCCAAGAATCGCTGCGATCTCAGCCATATTCCCGGAGGTCTGGAAACCTGCCGCTACGAAAGTCAGCGCCGTTTACCTAAAACCCCATCTCTCCCATCTTCACAAATGAAAAGCTAGGTGTTTTAGCGAATGGTGCTCATGGCACCGGCGCACGTTCCGCACCTTCTGGTCGCGAGAAAAATTTCCGATAGATCTTGGCTCAATGGAGTGGATTTGCTAAAGCCTATCGCAGGGGAACGTTTTGGTTCGAACAATTTGTGATCGCAGGAGGCGAACGACCATGATATCTGCCATGGATATTAGCACGAGCGCGTTGATTGCGCAGCGAGTGCGACTCAATACCATCTCCGGCAACATTGCCAACATGTCGACCTTGAAAAACGAGGCGGGCGAAAACAAGCCCTACCAGCCTCGTTTCGTTCTCTTTGAAACTGCGGAGGAACAGGCCGAAGGGGGCGCTGCGGGTGTCAAACTTGCAAAAGTAGGGATCGATGAGTCCGAACCGCTCCATCGCTTCCAACCCGATCATCCGCTGGCTGCCACCGAAGGGAAATGGAAAGGCTATGTCGCTTATCCCAATATCGATATGAATGAACAGTTTGTCGACGCCCTGGAAGCATCGCGATCCTACGAAGCGAACATCGGTGTGATGGAAATCACCAAAGGTATTTCACGTCAAACCCTCAGCATTCTGGCTTAATAAACCGCACCTAGCGGTTGGACATTCCTACGACGCGACTCACACTCCAACGAGGCAAACGTCTCGCAAACCAAGTTGGCAATCATGCAAATCCGCTCCGAATCGATGTTGGCACAGCACGCCGAAAAAGCATTGCGATTGCTGCAGCGAGCTAATGGGAGTTCCGAGTCGACGCTCGCCAAAGCAACCGGGGGCAATCCCTTTGCAGACATGATGGCTGGTGGAGTAGCCAAGGTCAACGACATGCAGATGTCGGCGGACAGCCAAATGGAGCAATTGATCACAGGAGGAGATGTCAACCAAGCGGAAGTTTTCACGAGTATGCAAAAAGCGGATATGTCCTTTCGATTGCTTGTCCAGATTCGAAATAAATTGATGGACGCTTATCAAGAAATCAATTCGATCCACGTTTAGTCCATCGCGTCCGGCCGACCCCGAGTAAATGCCTATGAATCAATTCAATCAGTTTATTCAGCAGATGCAATCACTCTTCGCTGGGATGACTGCCCAGTCCAAACTGATGGCCATCCTGCTGACTGCTGGCATCGCGGTCAGCTCCATATTCTTAGTCCAAGGGGTGACGACGGGAAGCGGGGCAATGACGTACCTGTTGGAAGGCACGGTCTTCACGGAGGAGGAGCTAACACGGATCGAAATCGCATTGGGAAATGCAAAACTGAAAGGGCACGAGATCGCTGGCAATCGCGTAAAGATACCCAAGGCCAGTAGCGACGAGTATGTCAAGGCGATCTCGGATGGGAAAGCCGTACCAGAACGAGCTGGGAGCGCGGTCGAGTCAGCGCTGAACGGCAACAGTTTTCTTGAGACGACGAAAACGACCGATGCAAAACTCCTGCGAGGCAAACTCAAGGACATCGAAACCGTCATCAAACGCTTGGACCCTAACTTGATCCAGGAGGTGTATGCAAACTACGACTCACAACGCAGCGGCTTCAGCAGCGAAAGGCACCAGGTCGCCAGCGTCGCCTTAAAGACACGCGGTGGACGCGACCTTACTGGAGAACACAAACTCTCCATTATCAAATACGTTCAGAATACATTCGCTGGGTTGAAACAATCGGATATTGCAATCCTATGCAATGGACATACCACCGTTGCATCCGACGATCCACAAACGTCTCAGCAATCGCGATTCTATCAGCTAAAAACGCAGCAAGAAGAACGCATCCGGCGGGAGGCAGAGCGATTGCTCGCGCCGTATGGCGATGTCCAGGTGGGCGTCAATGTCGAACTGGATCCAACCGCCAGCGAAAAATCGGAGAGCCTCGCCTTTGAACCTAAGCCGACCAAGGTCCAGTCGGCCGTCACCAAAAAAGATACCAAATCCCAGCGCGCGGGCACCGGGGGCAAACCAGGCACAGAAACAAACGTT
>JANODW010000041.1:0-3971 GCA_031412875.1 Pirellula sp.
ATGCGATCGAACACATGTCATATCCCGGTTGTCATGGTTTCGGCGAGCGTCATCGACAAACGGAGAGCATTGGATGCCGGGGCAAGATTTTTCATTTCGAAGCCCTACAACTCGTGCGATTTATTGGATGCCCTGGAAGTCTCACTTCGCGAAGTCTCTCAAGTTGCACTGGCGTGATAAACCCATTCGACGCGGAAATGCAAATTACCGCCTTTTTCGTCCCAATCTTTCCTTAGAAACCCAGAACCAAAAATGATTGATAAAACGATTCTCATTGCCGACGACGATGACGACCTTTGCCAAGCCTTGGCCTTGCGGTGCCGAGGGATCGGAATGAACGCCGTCGTAGCGAACGATGGATTTCGCGCTTTGCAGTTGGCTGAAACGCTTGGGCCCGATCTCATTTGCTTAGATGTCGATATGCCAGGCGGAAATGGGTTGGCGGTCTGTGAAATGTTGAGCGACATTCGTTCTATCGGGTCCTCGTCTATTGCGATTCTGACCGGTCGCAAGGATCTCGAAACCATTGAAAGGTGTAGGGACTTAGGAGCTACCTACATTCATAAGAATGGAAGCGCCTGGAGTGAACTCGAAAATCTTATTAGCAGTACCCTTCGACCGAGGAAGGCAAGCAACTGGGTGCGATTGGAGCGAAGCGAGCCCATTTCCGTCAAACGGGAAACTCCAACAAATCCAAATGTTGGTAGCGGATTAAAAGCGAGTGAGAGTCCAACGCGACGCAGCCAAAATCCGATACTCGATACGATCTTCACCATGCTTGGTGTCGATGAGCACTACCTAGAACCGAGAACGGCTGGCGTCGGTCGGCAGCAAAGCCAACATGATTTCCACAGCGCTCTGCACTCAGCGGAATCGCAAAAACAGGCTTGGGTTTTGCATGTTGATGACGATTACGATTTATCCGATGCCCTTAAAATGCGGCTGGAAGTCAATGGAGTTTCCGTGGTGCAAGCTTGCACGGGACGAAGTGGAATTGCACAAGCATTTGCGAGGCCTGTGTCGGCCATCATTCTGGACCTTGATATGCCCAACGGAGACGGGCGATATGTATTAGAAAGTTTAAAAGCGTGCGACGCAACGAAGCATATTCCCGTCATTATCTTATCCGGCCATCGCGCGGAAGATCGCAAGCAGGAATTGCTCTCGCTCGGAGCCGATTGTTATCTTGTGAAGCCAACGCCGTTCGAAACGCTGTTTTCCAAACTGCTACCGCATCTTGGCTTGCCGACCAGCAAGGCATGCTACGAACACTGACTCCGAGTTGGGTTGACGTCAACATCGGCCCACCCATCCAACGATTCAAGTTTTGTTGAACCCGTTCCCTTCCATCTCAAAGGACACTCTCCGTTGATCTTAAATCAAATTGACCATCCTCATCTTGACGATTTCTTGACGTCCGAAATCGCAGTCTGCGAGCCTCCACCGGTCGTATTGCATGTGGAGGACGATGGTGACTTTTCTGCGGCGCTCAAGTTTCGGCTGGAAGCTCACGGAGTAGCCGTCGTGAGAGCCTTCAACGGCGATGAAGGGATCCGACAAGCACGCATGCGGAAGCTCGACGCCATTTTGCTTGACTTCGACATGCCCTTTGCACGGGGAGACGAAGTCCTTGAAGCGCTTCGAGAACACGAGAGGACGAAGTATCTCCCTGTTATCGCCATTACCGGTGGACAGGACAAGCATTTAAAGATGCGAATGAAACGACTCGGTGCTTCAGCTCACTTAACCAAGCCGCTCAAATTTGATGATTTACGCAAGCAGCTCGCACGTTTCATCAATATCCTCCCGGCCCCAAGCATCTACCCGTTCTCAAACTCCTAGTGTTTTGAGAAGTCTCGACCCCTTTCTTGTCGAATCCGACAGGACAAGGGTCGAGTTCTTTTTCGCACCGGCTGAAGTTTTCCTTATTAGCGGCAGGGCACAAGCCCTCGGTGTCCCGCCAAATTCAGCCCTCCGGTGTCGCGGCTGCGATCGCAGTGATTCTTTGTGGTTCCTCACCGGACGGCTTGCGCCGTTCCGCTAAAAATGCAACCTTGAACGTCATTGGGGGACTGTCCCTCGCTGACCTGCCGGAATCTGATTTTCCGCGGTTACGGTCAAGAACCGTACTGTGGTCGGTTGTGCCTAGCAAGCAAACGAACGACAATGGAGGGGATCCATTTCGTTCCGATTTCGACCCTACTTTTGCTTCATACAAGCTTTGAATTCCCACAAAAACTTCCCTTGGTTGAACATACTCATCCCTTTAGGATGTGTGATTGGGCTCGTTCTTGGGCTTCGAAATAGTCCAACCATGCGATCTTGGCTTATGGCTGATGGAACGCTTCAAGCGTCCTCGCAGTTAGCAAATTCGGATCTACGGGGCACATCCGAGTCACGGGGCGCCGAAGAATCGGCTTCCAATTCGGATCCACTCTTGCTGCATGTCAGTTTGCCGATGCAAAAGGCTTCCAGCGCTCGCTTTGGCAAGGTGGAAAAAAAGTTCTGGAACGATGAACGAGTCATTCCGGCAAAGTTGGAGCTCGACCCTGCTCGGCATTACGCAGTGACCGCGCCCGCCGATGTGATTGTCGAAGAGCTCTCGTGCCCACTGGGGCATGCGATCCGCTGCGGCGAGCCTCTCTTAGAAATGTCTTCTTCGCAGTGGACCACACTTCGCGGTGGATTAGCGAGACAGCAATTGCTAACTCAAAAAGCGAAACGGTCCGTACAGTGGCATCGCGAGATCGAAAAACGGGTCGATGAAATTGTTGCCAAGATCGAAGCGACGTCGGATTCGCCCAGCCGAGAATGGATGCCCCCTCCAAGCGTCCAAACCGCAGAGTACGGCGCCAAGATTCTGTCAGCTTATGCCAAGTATTGGTCGGCTACGCAGATGTCTCAAATATCCGAGCGAGCCATCAACTCGGGTGTGATGGCCGAGCGGTCCATGATCGAGAGGACCACCGATCGGGAGGGAGCACGAGCGGTCCTGCGCGGGGCAATCGAACAATCGCGGTTCGATCTTCAGCAGGAGATCCTCGCAGCCGAGTCGGATTTGGCTGCCGCGGAAGGTTCCCTACAAAGCATTCAGTCGGACATGCGACGGTACCTCGGAGTCAAAAGCTGGGACGATAGCTTGGCGGCTAAACCGATAAGCTCGCAGATGCCGGACCGGTTCATTCACTATTCGCCTGGGGACGGAACGGTTCTTGAACGCTACTTTGCAAATGGAGAACGGGCCTCCGTTGGAGAGTTGGTCGTGCTTGTTGCCGATGTGACGTCCCTGTGGTGCGTAGGCGATTTGAGGCAGCGTGATTGGGATCTGCTGCAGCTCAAGCGGGGCGACGCAATCGAGGCGGAAGTGGTTGGCCTGGAATCGCTCGGCCATATTCCTGCGAAAATCGAAATGGTAGGTGGAACGGTGCAGTCCGCGACAGGGAGTATCCGACTGACCGCTTCGATCGCCAATAACGAAATGCGAATGCGACCGGGGATGATCGCGCGTTTGATACTGCCGCAACCCAAAGAGGGAATGGTAGTGCCTGCCGGAGCTGTTTTTAGCAACGATGGAAAGGACTACTTGATTCGTCAATTGGGCGACGAGGCGTTTCGACTGGTCCCGGTCCAGTTGGGGAGACGGCAGCAGTCCAACGTCGAGATCACCGAGGGCGCAGAAATGGATTGGGACGTTCTCATCGAAGGTGTCTTCCAGATCGCAAGCCAAGCGTTCTTGGAGAAAGAGTAACTCCCCATGCTCCAAAATCTGATCGAAGCATCGATTCGTTTTCGGTGGTTGGTGCTCTTTGCAGCGATCGCTGTCTCTGCAGCGGGCATCTATTCCAGTTTCCAACTCCCCTTGGATGCCATTCCGGATTTGACCAATGTCCAAGTCCAAGTGGTGACCTCCGCCGGCTCTCTATCTCCGATCGAAGTTGAACGGTACGTCACACAGCCGCTCGAAAAGCAAC
>JANODW010000042.1:0-4150 GCA_031412875.1 Pirellula sp.
ATGCTACGCCAAGGGGAGCAAACAGAAAAACAACGGAGGTAATGCATGTGGAAATTGAATCGTTATCATCTATCCAGATGTTCCAGCCGCCAGTTTTGGTTTGCTTGCGACCTATTTGTTTTGGAGATGGACTTGCCGTCCAAACTGGAACCGAGCTTGTTGGGCTGGATTGGCTCTGGGCGCTGCGCTGCTTACCAAGCTAACGCTTCTATACATGATCGTGGTCCTGCCACTTCTTTGGTTTCTGTCGCGTTGGCTTAGGCATAGACATGGAATACTGTTATATCCAACAATTCAAACCGATTGGCACAATCGGTTATTCGATCAACCTTTATCATTTCGACAGCGATACGACGGTCATGCGAGGGAATTATGAATAGACCGACTACCTGCATGCGCCGCGCCTTTACATTGATCGAGGGGCTCGTAGTCATTGCGGTTATTGGGATTCTAATCGCAATCTTAGTGGGCCGGAAACTGTGGGGCTAGTGCCCTGCGGCTGGTCACTTTCGTAAGCGGCAGGGCGCGAGCCCTCCGGTGTCGCGGCTGAGATCGCAGAGGTTCTTTACAGTTCCAGACCGGACGGCTTGCGCCGTTCCGCTAAAGTGAGTGCCTTTTTGGCTAGTGCTTTGCCGCTCGCCTATTTGCGCTAGGACTGCATGCCGCGCTGGGACTGAGCCCAGGCGATGGGGCCGAAGATCATGAGCGGTGCCCAAGCCGCGGCCGCGGGGCTTAGAAACGTTTCTGTCGCTCCAAGCGTGTGGAATCCAATGCTGATTCCAAAGAACGCGGCGAAACTCAGGACGCAAGAGAGAATCATGCTGATCAAGTTGCGATTGCGATTGGACAGGATCATCGGAATCCCGATCAGCAACTGCGTGAAATCCAAAAGCGGTTGAATGAGGCGCGTGTGAATGGCCACGTTCAAGTCAGCGCCGTAGTATTGCGACTGGTGTTGCATACGCCAAATGAGATCGCCGGTGGATGCGTACTGTTTGGCTGCTCCTCCTCGCAAAACATCAAACTCCAACTGGCTTGCGACGAAACACTCGTCCGGCTTTAGCCAGTCGGTGTCGGTGGGTAACAGCAGAAAAACTCCTTGTTCGGTTTTGACGGAGTTCTTGCCGGCCAAGGGTTCGGCACCTTTTGCGGAGGAAACCAAGTAACCAGCGGGATGCTTTTCATCGGCCTCCATAAACTTGGCCGAAAAACCGGTGATCTGTTGCGTGACTTGAGCGGCAGGTCCGCGGAAATAAAAAATCGGCTGATTGATCGTGAAGTTTGCAGGTTGCAAGTTCCTCCCTGCAATGACCATCCCCATTTCGCAATCCTCGGTAGGCCGGATTTGCCGAATGCTTTCTCCCAACAATTCTTGCGGGGTCTTGCTAAGAATCGTAGCGTAGTGAGGGATCAGAACTTCACGTGAAACCGCTGCTAGCAAAATCAGCACGCCAGAGAGGATCAACATCGGTCGGACGATCCTTCCTTTGCTGATACCGGCTGCTAGCAATGCAGTCATTTCATGGGTTCGGTAGAGCCAAGCGACCACGAACATGGTCGCCAACAGGGTCAGCAGCCCGCACATACGATCGTAAATACTCAGCATGTAGGGACTGAAGTATTCAGCAAGTCCCAGCACAAAGCTGCCACGAACCTTTCCGTACGCAATCATTTCGTCAAGGTTTGTAAACACTTGAACAACGATCAGAAGCCCAGATAGCGTCAAAAAGCAGATCAAGAACACCCGCGAGTATAGGAAAAGCAAGTATCGATCGATTTTAGTCATGCGGCTGTTGATACCAGAAGATTCGGCCCCCCTGCAACGTTGAAATCGATGGGGCAGAAAAGCGCGAGCGATCGCGATGGAATGCTATCAAAAGGATTCTGAAAAAGATCGGCTCCATCTTAGCGGCAAGGATTACCGATATTCCTCTTGTCCACAAATGAGAAGAGTTGCACAATCTGTGGATTGGTTCGATAGATTTTGAGGGAAAGGAATCCCATGGTTCGTCGCGATTGGCTTTATGGTGTTTCGATTGTGGCCGTAGCTGGCTTGGCAGGTTGCCGGGGATATCAGTACGGACATGTGATCAAGCCTGAAGCGGCGAACATGGTCGGCAGCCACGAGGCGGGGGCAGAAGTCTTTGATCCGTTGGTGGAAGAGGCGGTGGCGAAGCTTCTATCGCGGCAGCAGATTTCAACGGAAGGATGCCCGCTGGGTCCGGATGGAATGCCGTTGAAAAAGACCGTTTGCTTTGTGGGGATTGAGAACAAGAGTTCCGAAGACATCGGTGATTTCAAGGACAAGCTTTACAATCAAATCGACTCGCAGATTCTCGACTCGCGTACATTCCAATCGATCAGCAAGCGGATGGTAGACGCAGCGTTGCATGAAACGCGAATGCGTCCGGACGCCTTGATGTTGCCCGACAATATGCAGCTATTCACGGCGGTGCTTCAAAGGAGTGGAGCTCCGGTGGATTATCTGCTGTATGCAACCTTGACCAGCGGGACAACCAAACGGAACAGTTCGACGCAGCGCGATTACGAATTGACATTGGAACTCACCAACGTTCATACGGGCGAATACGACAAGCAATCGTCGGAAGTTCGCAAAGGGTATCACAAGTCTGCGGCTGGCAAGTTCTGGAATTACAATCCTCTCAAGCGATGACGCGATGTTCTCGATGTAAATCTACGGCGAAGCATGTCTTTGCCAAACGAACTCGCGACACCGGCTTTCTGGTCGCATGTTTCTTTGTTTTGATTTCGTCGGGATGTTCGACCCATTCCAAAAGAATCTCGCAGCCGAGGAACCTCTTTTATGACGGGCAACTTCAGGCCTGCCGCGAGAGTCTTGAGAAGCTTGGGAAATCAAACCGTCACGATCGCGACGTCGTGAATTTGGATTTGGCAGTGGTCGATTTGTTGGCCGGTCAACCCAAACAAGCCGAGACGAAATTGCGAGAGGTGCGAGATCGTTTCGATCATCTCGAACAGGATTCCTTGGCGGAGAAAACCGTCTCGATGTGGACGGATGATCAGATGCGATCGTATGCGGGAGAGGATTATGAAAAGATCCTGCTTCGCGTTTTTCTGTCTTTGTCAAGTTTGATGCAAGATGGAATAGACGCGGAGAGCTACTCGCTGCAAATTCAAGACAAGCATGAACAACTGGCTCAAGCGTTTGCCCAGCGAAATGGGAAAGAGGCAAGCGAGTACCGGCCATTGCCGTTGGGGTTCTACATGCGTGGCATGTTGAGAGAAGCGACCCATCGAGACTACGACGATGCGATACGCAATTATGAAGTGGCATCGAGTTTCCTGCCGAATTGTGTCCCGTTGCAATGGGACCTCTCCCGAGCTCGCAACGGAGTCCACTCGCAGCCAGGCAACGGGGTCGTTTATGTCTTTGCAATGGTCGGCAGGGGCCCTTACAAAATAGAGGTAGCAGAACAACCGACGAGCGATGCATTGTTGATTGCCGACCGCATCGTTTCGGCGGTGGGTCCGTATAAATTGCCTCCCACAGTGGCGCCGATCAAGATCCCGGACATTGCCGTCCCGAGCTCCGATGTGGACTCCGTGGGTATTCGAATCAATGGCAATGCGGTCGGCCCGACCGTCTCGCTCGCTAATATTGAGGAGTTGGCCGTGACGACTTATCGCGCGAATCGCAATTCGGTGATTGCAAGAGCGGTTGCAAGGCGGGTGATTAAAAAAGCGACGGTGGTGGCAGCCAAGAGCGGGATGGGAAAAGATAGCGGTTTGGCAGGGATCGGAATGGACCTCGCTGGGATCGCATGGGAAGCGACCGAAGCCGCGGACACACGCTGCTGGGGGCTATTGCCACGCGACATTCAAGTGTTGCGGGTGGAAGCGCCAGCGGGGGACCATGAACTGCAGTTGAGTCCACTGTTAGGAAACCGGCCGGTGGGCCCCGCGCACTCCACGCCGATTCGAGTGATCAATGGTCAAAACACTTATGCCATCTGTTGGTTTCCCGACTCGCGAAGCACGAGCCAGGTCATGTGCAGCAACCGAGCCGACGCAAATTCGGCATCCGTAGTTTGGGACCATTGTCCCGAACGAACAAACGGACGGGACAAAGGTCCCATCCTACGGTAGTAATGATCCTGCCGGTCGCCTT
>JANODW010000043.1:0-2631 GCA_031412875.1 Pirellula sp.
GAGCCAGCGTAAACGGCTTAGTGGTCGCTTGCCATTTGGCGTAGCTCTCGTAGATTTTTTGATCAAAGGCTTTGCGATTCGCTAGCCCAGTAAGGCCATCGGTCCTGGCTTCGGTCAGATAGCCGGCCAATTGTTTGGTTTGAACCTCGAGCTTTTGTTCCGCCGAATCCAAGCGGGATTGGAGTTGGCTGTTCGCTTCTACAATCCGATCGAGCAAGCGTTGCACCTCTTCTTTGGTGCGAACTTTTTTGGTGTCGGCCGCGTCTCGCGTCAACGACTGCATCGTGGATTGGTAACGACTAAAGTCGCCAGCAAAATCGGAAGTCCAACTGGCCATGTTCTTGAGAGCGGCTGCAATCTGTTGCTGCTCCATCGCAAATTGGCTGGAATTCGCAAAGCCTACCCGTTTGCCCATCCAGACCCCCAGGGCGATGCCGATGGCCAAGAGGGTTGTACCAAACAGCAAACCCATCAACAGGTAGAGCATTGGCATCGTGTTCATTGGTCAGCCTCATCGCGAGCCGAGTCGTTCACACGGCTATAGAGTTGTTTTGAACCGAGTGGATTGTTCATGACCTTGGGCGCTCCGACGGCTGGAATTCCGGCGTCCGCTCGGATAGGGTTGTGGGTGTGCGTTGCGAGAGTGGATAGGTCTTCGGTCTTTGCAACCGTGACGATTCCATTGTTGGAAATGGTGAAGCCGCGTTTTCGATCCAGTTCCAAATCAAATCCGATTTCGAATCCGGCTGGGATGCAAACTCCTTTGTCGATGATGGCATTTCGGATGTTGGCTCGCCGCCCCACCTCGACCCCTTCGAATAGGATGCTGTCGGATACTTGGGCGTACGAGTTCACTCGGACACTGGGCCCGAGAATGCTTCGCTCGACTCTGCCCCCGCTGACGATAGAGCCGGCGCAGACGATTGAGTCGAGCGCCAAGCCACAGCGGTCGCCGTCTCCTCGCGACCCGAAAACGAACTTTGGTGGCGGCAGATTCTTTTGTTGGGTTCGGATCGGCCAGCTTTCATCGTACAGGTTCAACAGCGGGTCGATGCCGACGAGATCCATGTTGGCTTCATAGAATGCGTCGAGCGTCCCCACGTCTCGCCAATAGGCATCTTGTTTCCGATTCTCGTCCCGGAAGGGAAATGCGAAGACGCGATGGCGATCGATAATCGAGGGGATAATGTTCTTGCCAAAATCATGGTGGCTTTTTGGATCGTTGGCATCGTGGCATAGTTGTTCGAACAGGAATCGCGTGTTGAACACATAAATTCCCATCGAGGCGAATGCATGGCCTGGATCGTTGGGGATAGGACGGGGGTTGGCTGGCTTTTCCTGGAATCCGACGATTCTTTGGTCAGAATCGATTTGCATGACACCAAACTCTTGCGCTTCGTGGCACTTTACTCGCAGCGCCCCGATCGTCACGTCTGCCTGGGTATCTTTGTGGAACTGGATCATCGAGTGATAGTTCATCTTGTAAATATGATCGCCCGCCAGCACGATCAAATATTTAGGACGTTCCTTTTCGATGGCGTAGATATTTTGATAGACCGCATCGGCGGTACCTTGGTACCAGTTTTCGTCGATGCGTTGTTGTGGTGGGACGATGTCGATGAATTCATCGAGTTCGCGGCAAAAGAAATCTCGCCAGCCGAGATTGATATGCCGATCGAGGCTCATCGCTTTGTACTGCGTCAGGACGAGCATTTTTCGTAGCCCGCTATTGAGGCAATTGGACAATACGAAATCGATGATGCGATAGTTGCCGCCGAACGGGACCGCAGGTTTGGCGCGATCTCTTGTTAGCGGTTCCAGGCGTGTTCCTTTTCCGCCGGCCAAGATCACTGCAAGTGTGTCTTTCATGTCATCCCTGTACGTTTGGAACTGTTTGGAAAGGATTCAGCAGGCATGCTGAACAGTCAGTGCACTATAGCAAAGCCTAGCGATGATTGGGATACTGTCGCAGGTACCCAGGGTCCGCTTTAGGGGAATCGCCTCTAGGCTTGAATATCCCCGAGCGTGCGATCGTAAAGTCGATAAGTCTTGGTACGGGTCGTGCCGGCGCGTTCCAGCGAACCTCGGGACAGGTGATTGCTCTCCAGAACCCAGGAAAATTCCGCATCGGTGATGCCTTGTTCCAAGCAATCGGGGAGCATTCGGTCTAGCACCACCAAGCCCAAACCCCAACGTTGGTACTCGGGAACAACGTTGGTGCTCAGGACCCTGACCTTGCTGATTTTTTTGCGACCAAAAAGCAACGTTAGGAATCCGAACGGAAAAAGCCGCCCATTGATTTTCTTGATCAGTGGATTGTAGTCGGGCAGAGCGATGCCGATGGCGACCGGCTTGCCATCCACTTCAACGATGGATGTCAAGGACGGATTGATAAGCAGTTTGAGGGAGGAAGCGAGGCTGGCCAGCTCTGCATCGGTGAATGGAACGAAGCCCCAGGTCCCCTGCAATGCTTGATTGTAGATATCCAGAAAAAGCCTAACCTCGGCAACAAAGTTCTTCTTGTTGGCTGGCCGAACTTTGACATTGAACCGTCGCTTGACTTCGTAGATGACAAATTTAAGTTTCGGGTCGATAGTTTTGATCATATACATGTTTCCATAGTATGCGTAG
>JANODW010000044.1:0-9535 GCA_031412875.1 Pirellula sp.
CGTCAACGACCCCACCAGAGAATTTTGCGGGTGTGGTGATCATACCATCGAGGCGTGTTTTGGATTCTTTGACAATATCCTCCATCGACGCAGAGCTGATGAGCTGTTTCCAAATGCCGCGAGAATTCGCAAGATCTCCCAATCCTGGAGCAGCATTCGGGCTGCCGGTTTGGCGAGAACCGACTTCCGCTAGCGCCATCTGTGCGTTGGGGATTTCTCCCTGGAGTTGACTGAGAGCATCGCCAAAAAAAACTCCGGAAAATTCGTTGGCCTTGAACTCAGGAGGGATGACTCGCTTGTGCTTTTTAACCGACCGCTGAGCCGACGCCGCGGATCCGAGCCATAACGAGCACATGGTTGCGCACAGTAGTAGTTGAAACTTCATAGTTTTCGATCAAAGGGTCGCAAAGTGGACTTGGCTGCCAGCCCGGTCTCACTGGACATATTTTACTCGTCCATGACTGTCGATGCCAACCGGCTGTGCCAAGCTTTGCCGGTAATACTTTAGACCTGGGAAGAAGAAGCAGCCACCCGCAACGATTCCGAAAATAAGATGGGCAACTTGAGGATATGCCAGCATGAAAATACTGGAAACGAATAGGCAAAGCGATTGGATGTAGAAAACGCCGCTCAATATTCCGGCTTTGATCAAGAATACCATACCGGTGATGATCGCGACCAAGGGAGTGAGCGTCAGGGGATCCAGATCCAACCACCATTCAATTGGGAAGAGAGCTCCAATCCCTATCATGCTCGCTCCCCAAACATGTGCGATCTGACGCTCGACAAACGTCACCGGTCCCATCCGTCTGCGCAAGGCCCAGAAAACCGCAGCCCACGCACCCAGCCCGACTATCCACAATAACATGTAAGACCAACGATTCGGCTCGTTCCCTTGCAGCACCGTTAGTCCTTCGGTCAACAAACATGCGATCAGCAAAACCAACGAGTGCCACATCCATAACAGTCCCCAATTTTCGAGGATCGGAGCGTGATGGGTTTCTCGAAACCATCGAGCGATTACTTGCACGAATTGGCCGGAACGAGCCGAAATGGGTTCGTCGTTTAGAAACGCGCCCAAATCGTCCGCCAACGCTTCGGCAGAAGAGTACCTGAGATCCGATGGCTTTTGCAAACAACGAACCACGATCATTTCCAAGTCTCGGTCTACCTTGGGTTCGATGACTCGGGGCAACGGGGGATCCTGTTCGAGGATCTTTAAAAGCAGATCCACCGGTGACTGTGCCACATGAGGAGGGCGACCTGTCAACGCATGGTACAACACGGTCCCTAAACTGTAGATGTCCGAGGCAGGTCCAATCGGCCCCATTCGGCCACTGGCTTGCTCCGGACTCATGTACGTTGGGGTGCCGAGCACCACTCCCGTTCGAGTCAATGTTTCCGCACTATCTGCTTGCTTGGCCAAGCCAAAGTCTGTGAGCTTTGCATTGCCGAGTTCATCGATCAGAATGTTGGACGGTTTGATATCGCGATGGACGATTCCCGACTGGTGTGCAAAATGAACAGCCCGCGCAATTTGTTCCAAGTAGGTCGCTGCTTGCCGTTGCGACACACCTTCGTTTGCCATTTTTTCCGAAAGCGTCTTGCCTTTGATAAACTTCATCGCAAAGAAGGGCCTGCCGTCCAGTTCTCCGACATCGAAGACGGGGACGATGCCTACATGCTCCAGCTTGGCTGTTGCTTTCGCTTCCGCGAAGAAGCGTTGACGTTCAATCGACGAAGCCAATCGGTCCTTTAAAATCATTTTGATCGCGACCTCGCGATTCAAACTGATCTGGCGTGCGCGGTACACAATCCCCATCCCACCCCGACCGACCACCTCAAGCAGCTCGTAGTCCCCTAAGGTTGTGGGTAATTCCATCTGCCACTGACCAGAATCTGACTTAGGTACGCTTTGCTCGATCAGTTTCGCTTCGGCGCCACCGACCGCGTCTGTTACCAAAACGGTCCCCCATAAAAACATGAGATCAGAAGCGTGTTCCGGATGCATCTTGCAAACTGCGTGGATATCGATCTGCTGACCACGTTGCATTTGATCGGTCAAGCCACTGACGATTGCGGCCAATTGAGCTTCTGCCTCCGATATCGGTTCATCCGACTCCAAATCCAAACGGATGGGATCTGACGTCAAACCCTCATTCTGAGGCTTCATTCTTCCAAGTCCCTTTGCAGGGCAGGCATACCCTCAATGATCTCTCTCAATCGTTTTAGAGCCCGCAGATACCGCATGCTCGCGGCCGGTTCGGTGAGCCCCAACGACTGAGCAATATCCTGATTGTTGAGCTGCTCATAGTGGCGCATCAAAATAATCTCTCGATCGTTTTCGCGGAGCATCTGCACCGCAGACTCGATCTGCTGAGCCAATTCGCGTTGGGTAGCCGCAGCGGCCGGCGTCAACGCTTGATCCCGAAACTGGTTCGCCAACTCGATGGTCGATTGATCAAAAGCGCCTTTGCCCGGTTGAGGTTGCTCGCGATCGATACTCCGTTTTGCGGACACACGATGGCGACGATGCGCATCGATGATACGATCTTTGGCGATCTGCCGTATCCAAAGATGAAAGGGGATCGCGGGGTTGACCAAATAGTCTGCCAATCGTCGATTGGCTTCGATCAGAACATCCTGAATGACATCGCTGACGTCCATGCGTTGCATGAGACGCTGGTCGAGTCGCATTTGGATCATCCGTCGCAGTGAATTGCGGTGACGGTCCATCAGTTCTTCGACGGCGACAGACTGCCCGTCTCGCACATTATTTAGCAGTTCAGACGTGACCTCTCCATCAGGCCAAATGGAGTTGTTTTCGGGTTTTTCAGGCAGGTTTTCATTCATACCCTCCATTCTAGCTCAACGGCTAGAGCGCGGTAATACGAGGGGCAATTTTCCCGGCAGCAATTGAGTGCAAACCCATGCAAGAAAGTACGCAACGGAGGCTTTTGCATTCCTCTTAATCCCGCCGAGACCACCAACTATTTCTCAAACGCTGCATAGGACGGAGTTTGCTCTCCCCGGTCTTGCTCTCCCCCGCTTTTGTTGCATTGGCTTTGGAATCAGCACCCGAATCCGTCTTCTGGCCTGCTGAAAGCCGAGGCTCGGAGGTGGCGCGCGGCTCTCGAAAGGAAACCATAACTTTGGATTGGGTAGCAAAAGAATCTCCCCATTGCACGAGCCCCCCACGGGAAGAAGTTAACATAGTGACCGCTGGCCCAGAATCGCCTTTCTGCAATGATGTGCGTGCAAGGAATAGCTCGGATCGAAGATCGCGTCGCTCTGTTTCTCTGAGGAAACTGGTAGACACAGAAACGTCATCCAGCCAAAATCCTCCGATGCCTTTGGCTTCAAATTGAATGCGGTAGAGCGAGGGCTCGCTCGCATTGCTTTGCATTTTGAATTCCGTTGAAAAATCGAGTCCGATAGCGGTCCACTGCTGCTGGTTGGGACGCTGGACGAGCTCGGCAAAGTCTCTGACTGCGATGCACTCGAAGCGATCGGATTTGGGATCAAACTGGTAAAGCGACACGTTTGCACTTGTCGGCAGTTTTTCTGCAAAGGCTTGAAAGGATACGAACAGCCGATCCGAAGCCGTCAACGCAAACGGATCGCTCTGGAGCCAGGCGATTGAAGCGGCATTGAGGGATTGGAGCTGAATTGACGCACGCCCTTCGCTGGCCGTTCTGGATTCGATCTCAACGCTTGTATTGGAGTCGATCGATGTGGTCCAGCCGACCAATCGACCGCGTCGGCTGTTCGGAGATTTCAGTTCGAAGCTAGGATTGTTAATCGCATAGGCTCGCTTTAATGGGACGGTCAGTCGTGTGACCGCTTGTTCGAGAGACTGCAGTCCAGCCTCCATCGATTGGGCTGCTGAGACCTCTTGAGCATACCAATGCAAAGGCGAGAAATACTCATCCTCGCATTCGACCCGCACCGTCTCGCCAGCGTCAATTGTTAACCGCCATTGATTGGAGGCGGCGTCACTGTCAATGCGAGATTCGATCGGCATCGAATGGCTTTGGTGGGTCGACACAGCACGGTAGTTGCGAGGCAACGTTTCCCATGCAATATCCACCGACTCTGTGACGGCGCCGGAGTTGGACAACAGCAATGAACGCGCATGATCACCTGCTACCCAAATTCGCACCTTAGTAATCGACCGAGAGCTATCTCGATAAGGTAGCGAACGCACTTGCTCGGACTGAAATGGATTGGCAACCTCAGACAATCGTGAGAATCGGCTGTCGACACGGTTTAGCGGCCGGTCCATCGCAATGTGAGTCGGTCCTGGCCTTCCCAAACTCCATTGCTTTGCAATCAAACCCTGAGCTTCGTAAAGATCCATCCCATTGCGACCGACGGTAACCGGAGAAACGATGGGCGTACTAGGTTGCTCAGTAACTATTGCACGCCCCGATTCCATCGATATCCAGCGTGGCTTTGTTTTTAAGTTGGCGAGGAAGGAGTAGACGTTTTCCTTGATCCACTGCAAATAAACGCTCTGCAATCTTTGAGCAATAAAGAGATCACGCTGATTCGTGTCTTTAGGCAAATTACCGCCTGCAGAAAGGGCAAATTGCTCCAAAATCGCAAGGTTGGTTTGGTCGACTGGTAGGGACACTTCCAAATGCGTTTGAGGTGTGGACCTCAATGCAAAGCCGCGATAGTTCGCCTGCGTTCGATATCGCTTCTCAAATTCTTCCAAAGCGATAGACATCGCTTGTTGGACGCGCGGTGACAGTGGGTTGTAGCGATAGGCGGGGCCAGGTTGTTGCTTCGTCGAAGCTGGATCAAAACTTTCGCGATGCTGAGCCAAGTCATGATGGTCGTTTCGATATTTCATCTCCTCAAGGTCGCGCAGCGACCCATCCAATTCCAACATCGGTACAAATTCAATTCCGAAACGGGACAGACCGCGATATAGCAACTCGACAACATCCTTGCGTATCGGGTCCCGTCCATCGGTGCTGAATACACCTGTGTCGTAGCGCGGATTCGAGCTCAGTTTCGAAGTTGGGAAAAGCGATGCTCCTTGAGAATGGACGGTGAGAGCCAAGCAGTCGAATCCGTTGGCATTGCAATAAACTCCGATCTGATCCACGAATCGGAGGTAGACTCGCCAATCATCGAAGGCCGCCGGGCTGTTGGAGGAACCGTTCGCGGGCTCTGCACCGAAAGCATTCCTCAAATTCGGCGATTGGAGTTCCAAAACACTCCGAAGGCTCCTTCGTTCGGAACCCAACCCGTTCGTGAATTCAAATTCTGTATGCAATACGTCGACCGAGGCGTTCGTGATGGTGAGCGTGTTGGTCGCGTTCAAGTTGGTCAATTCCAATTTTGCCGTGCGAGCGGTCGGCCAAAACAGCATTTCCAGCTTTTGCGATTCGGAGTGGAAATTGGGATTCGTTATGTGTGCGATGGAATCAGTAGGAGCGGCGTCAAAGACTTCATTCAACCAGGATTCAGGCTTGGTGTTCTGATCGCGGGCGCTGTTGGGGGTTAAACTAACACGATACGTGTCGCTCGGCTTGGAGGAGTACAATGTCATGCGATGCATCTTTCCAGGCAATAACCCGCTAACACTAGACGCCGCGTAGGATCCAGGTTTCAAACACAATCGATCATCGGACGTTTCGGAATCCAGTTCGGCACCCAGATCCGACGAAGGCTCCTTGGAAAGAAGTGTGAACGATTTCGCAAAATCAAATAGTGCGAAACGTTTGGAACCCTCGATGCGATTCATGAGCAAACTCGTCAACGTCTGCGACTCGAATCCGTTGAGTGATAATTGGCTTTGCGGTTGCCACTTTGCCGTGGTGGGCCCATCCATTGGAATGCGACTGGAGGGTGTTCTCGACGGAGCAATATTGTTGTACACGACGAACTGCACCGTACGTTCTATGCTCGGGTGCCGAATGAGTAGTCCAGGAAGGAAACGTTTGGACTCGATCCGGAATCGCAATTCATAGACCCCTTCGTCCTTCGGAGCATTTGCGAAAACAGGGTACAATTCACCGTGGCCGCGTCCATCGATTTGCATTGCCCTGGTTTCCCGATACACCTGTTGTCCATCGTCCAAACGCAGCAAGGTGCATTCCAGATTTGCGGAAGAATGGGTCCAAGGCAATCCGTAGGGTTGAACGCTCAAGCTCAACGGTTCATTCGAGTTGTAGATCAGGTGCGGTCGCTGAGTTACCACGCGTAGTCGATCGCCTGGAACGCGATCAATGGAGATGCGGTTGTTCGTCAACCCGAGTTCCTGAACATTTGGGATATCGCAGAGCGTCTTTATGGACCAATCAAACTCCTTCAACGACAATTCGGCGGTTATGGGGTCGGCTACTTCAACTTGCATTTTTAGTTTGCTGTTCGCTTTTGCTTGAACACGCAGGTCGCATCCTCCGAAACGCGTGTTTAAATCATTGATTGCAAGATTTCCTTCGGAGTCCTTGGGTAAAAAGCTGGAGTCGTCTGCATCGATACCGAGCTGATGAACGCCCGCCAACTGACCATTCTCAAGTTCGATTTTCACCTTGTAGTTGGCGAGTTTTGGCCCTCCCCAGACCACTCTCAAGTTCAAGTCGAGGGAACTGGAATCGGCGGATTGATCCGCAGGCTCGTTTCGCGTCTGTTGGGCATGACCAGCATAGGAACTGGTTAGATAGCAACAGTTTGGAATTAAGGTGAAAGCGAGGATCAGACCAAGAAACATTGAAAATCGAGCGACGGTCTTCGAACGAAAGAAAATGACTGGCATGGGCTGAAAAATAATGGCATCGATCATCCGGGCAACGATATCAGCTTTTGTCTTCCCAAGCCTATGCCAATTTCCATTGATAGCAAAACCCCCACGCCGGTACGTCGCTTTTGCCGAAAGCGACTCCCACCCCGGTAACCGCCAAACCCCGCGCGCAACCTAGCCAGCATTCCCACCGCAGGTACCCAAGAAAATCCTAAGAAAATCGGCAGACAGAAGAAATCGCAGCTTTGCACCCGGGCAGCATGCGGTCGCGGGCGTTTTCGTCGCGGAGATCGTCAGACCTCCGTGATCATGACTGAGATTGCAGGGATACTTTGCAGGTCCTGACCGGACGGCTAACGCCGTTCCGCTAAAATCAGCGGATGGCTTGCGGCGGGGGCAGCCCATTGTTTACGTTTCAGTTTGTGATTTTCTACTTCGCTACGAATTCGTTGCGAACCCATCCATCGCCAATTCCATCGAAATGGCCAAAGGTCCAGCCACTTGTTTCTTGTATTACTTCGAACTCCGCGCCATCCTTGAGCGGTGAATCAAAGGCCGCTTCATAATCTTTTCCGATGCCTTTTCGGGCTGTGGTTTCGCCGGTGATTACCGCCCTGCGTACGCGTGTACTGTCAGGAGAGTTGAGGGCAGCGTCCGTTGTGAACAATAAGCCGGCAATTGCGATGGAGCCCGCGAGAACTCCTAGACCTCGATGTCGACAAAGAACGGCCAATAGCCCCAACATTGGCGATAGAGATAGCAAGCCGAGAGCAATCAGCACGCGAGTTGGATACGCAATAATTTCAGTCCAAAACAACATCAGCGACCACCACGGTTGTGCCGCCTCTGGGAGCTTCCCCGGCGCAACCAACAACGCTTGCCTTAGGTTGGCCTCCAGCAATGTATCGCGGGGACGAAACGGCTTGGCTTTGCGATAGTTTAAAATCGCCTTGCCAAAATCACCGGCTCTATAGTAGGCATTACCCAGATTATAAAAGATCGCACCATTGTGTACTCCTTCCTCGACCAATGCCTCCAAAATCTTAGCAGACTCTCGGAACTCGTCCGGAGATTTGGCTGCATCGAACAAAGAGTTGAACCTGAGTATCTCTTGCTGTCGATTTATTGACTCTTGGGCAAAAAGTGTTGGCAAATCGCTGAGCAGAATGATTGCAGCCAATAAAACTGCTTTGATCGTCATCATGGTCGCGAACGTCGCTCCAAATACGGTGCCACTTTGCCGATTAGTTCGGTCGCGTGTTTGAGAATAGCTTTTACGTCGATGGACACGCTAGCACCATACTCTGCCGACTCCATCTTCTCTAACAGAGTTTTCAGTTGGGTTTGTTGCTCCCGTGGGACCGCAGCCTCCGTCATCATCATCATCATATCCGACGATGTCATTCCATCCGGTATCCGATTCCAAGCGTCAGCGAATAGTCCAATCATGGCTGCTCGTATTTCCGCGAGCGAAGCTCTCTCATTCCCTGTCGCGAGAATCGATTTGGCGTGAGAAAGTTTAGCGTAAGCCCTTCGTTTGGCCAAAGCTTTTCGCTGTACTCCAGTATTGGTTCCCTTTTGTCGCATAGCGATCATTGCCACGATCGCTACTCCTGTGCCAAGCCAAATCGCAGCGACCCATCGCAATCCCCGATAGAGGTCGATGCGTTCATCCACCATCTGCGAAGCGTCCGTTACGTTGTGGAAGATTCCCTGCGAGCGAATTTTGATCTCTGTAGCATTTGCAGGAGAGGCGACTGCGCCACGCAAATCACTGCTTGCGATTGAGGCATTCGATCCAGAAACGTCGATTGCGATAGGGGGCGTACGGATTTCTGAGAAGCTCTCGGAGTTTGGATCGAAACAGGTGAACGCGATAGATGGAAAGGATGCTACTGGATGTTTGGGTCTTAGTCCAAATGCGAATTTTTTTGTGTTTCCATCCACTCGTCCGACTGGGTTTCTATCTACAACGTCGAAGTGTTCTACGATCTCGGGTATCGAGTTCAAATCCGGAGCAGAAATTAACTCCAACGAGCCACTATTTTTTCCTCTTGCAAATTCGAGCGAGAGTGTCATAGGATCGCCAACCCTCAGTGCACTCGGTGAGGCCGATGCAGTGACACTAACCTTCCCAATTCCTCCTACAAAATTGTTGGGCCTCGGCGTAGGAACGTCCTTGACCAAAACGGTCACCGCCGGTGCTATTGCAATGAAGCGGTTGGCAAGTGTGCCTCGAATGATTGCTGGACCAAAGGTGTACGTTCCCGCTTTTGTCGCGTCAAACTGTCTTTCCAATTCGTAAACGAAGTATTCGATTTCATTGTTTGACAAGCCTTTTCTTAATTCTCTTCCGTTGCCAAGATCGAAGACGGGAACCCTCTTTCGTTCGAAGAAGGAGCCCGAGTCCGAACTCACCTCGTTTATCGTGAAGCCGACATTGTTCCTCGAGATGAGGGGCTGCAACCAGTCCGAAATATCGACCGAATTCAATCCGTCGGCAGCTTTGAGCCAATTGATTTGAATAGACGGTGGACTAATGCGTAATTGTTTGAGGGTCCGCATCGGGTCCATATTGGAGATGGGTTGCACAAGGACTTTCAGCTTGATCGCAAAACTTTGCGTCGGGTAGAGAGTCGTTTGGCTTGCAATGATCTCTGCAATCACTTCGTCTTGCTCTGGGATCTCCAAAACCCTGAGCGATGGTGAATTGCTGGTGAACGTCTTGCCATCGATGGAAGTGGAAGTAATACCAGAGACGCCGCGCCGTGGAACGAC
>JANODW010000045.1:0-2039 GCA_031412875.1 Pirellula sp.
CTCGCAATGAGCCAGACGCATCGGTTGCTAAGCCATTGAGCACTGAAAAAGCAATCAGTTCAATCGACGGGATCCAAGCGTTGTGATCCGTCTCCCTCCATACCTGATTGAATCCCGTCGCGAACTTCAATACTTGCCCCCCATGTTGCGGGTCGGCTCCTAGAGGGAACCAGAATTTGAGCTCTCCATGCATCCAAGTGTTCTCACGCAGCTCGTTTCTAAACAGCATTCCAGGCTCCAAGCTGACGTGCCCGGTACCCAATCCAATAGCCGCGTTTCCAGACGCGAAATGCGTTCCAAAGTACTGAGTAAGCATCCATTGCTTGCCGTCCAGCAAAACCGTTTTCACAATCAACTGTATATCACCCAGACCAGCGTGATTCTCATTCACGATAGGATCGGTCGATCGAAAAGGGACTTCAAATGCGGTGGAAAATTTTTTCGATCCCAACTCCATTCGTAGTCTCGCCTCTTGATAATTCATAACCGTCTCCCCCCGCGGAGGCCCCTTACCCCCTCCCGCTTTTGCCCAAAAGTACTCCGCCCGGTCAGGCAAATGCATCCTGTTTGCCAAAACCGTTCGGATGCGGAAATTGTTGAACGGCTGAGCGGAGTCGATGTCGAAAAGCGAAAAGGCCAGTCGTTCACTGCCGAGTCCGCCTCCCCCAACACTACCCAAACGCCGCCTAACCCGAACCGCCGGCACGGAATCGAGGATGTTTTCAAATAGCGGTGGGGCTGAATCGACAAGAACCGAAGAGGGGACAAGCGAGGGCGGACCATTTGTCGACTGCTGGCCGTTCGCGGAAAATGGAGGCGGAAGAACTTCTTGCGAAATACGGAACTGCTCGTCGCCACTCAATTCCGCAGTGGGCCTGTGAGACGCAAGCCAATTGGGATCCAAAGGATCTGCAATTTCAACGGCAGTACCGGTCCGGACCGTCGGCTGCACGATGAGCCGGTCCCTCGCCGCCAAAACCGCGTTTGGCAATCCGACCTGAACCTGCGTTCGTTCCGCCGGAAGAACCTGCTGACCAAAAACAACCTGCTGACCAAAAACAACGAGACATCCAAGCATGAACGCAACAACATGCGTTGAAAAGATGCGTGGATTTTCGAGTTTCATCCTTCGGCGATCCAATGGGGATTCGAATGCGCACAGCTAAGTTCGCTAGATTCGCATGGGTCAAACGTGTAGGGAGTTGACGGACATTGAGGCTTGTATCGGCTAGCGCGATTGTATCGGATGAATTGAAACGAACTGGAATCAACCAAATCCATGGTTCCCATCCGAAAGTGCACAATCGATAATGCTCAACCGATAATGCCCAATCGATAATGCCATCGGATAATAAAGGTCGTTGGTCCGCCGATGTTTACGCCATGGGCAAAGGTTGTTACATTGTGCGGCCTTTGGCAAGTTCGAGAGCATTGTTGATTTAGGGACATTGGGAAGATTGTGATTCCCCCGGTAAGATTCTGAAAGCAACGGTATATGCAACATCTTCCTGTTCATTGGTACGAGGGAGCATTTCTTCGCCCTCAACACTTCCAAGCTTCTGATCGTTTTTGGTCAGATTTGTTACGGGTGGATGGCCAGTTTGACAACCCGCACAACTATGGGCTCGTTTCGATTGACTTTAGTCGCGAAGCATTGGCGAACCACCAATTCGAACTTCGCAGTTTGCGGGCTCGGATGCGCGATGGAACACTCATCGATTTGCAGATTGGCGACGAACCGGATCGCTTGGACTTTTCGAAATCGTTGTCGGCTTCTTCCTCCCTATCGAAAAGCCTGAAGGATGCATTCGAGCGAGAGTCCTCCATTCGAATCTATCTGGGCGTGCCAAAGATGCGATTGGGGCGGACCAATGTGGGTTCATCCAACGATGAAAACGCATCTGAGCTTCGCTACCTTGAGTCAGAGCTCAGCCTGCCTGATGAGAGCTGGGGCGGCGACGACCAAGAGATCCAGTTTCGGCGCCTGAATATTCAGCTCTTGGTTTCAACGCAGGATCTCGCCGGCTATGAATTGTTGC
>JANODW010000046.1:0-6262 GCA_031412875.1 Pirellula sp.
CTATTTTTATTGGCAATGCGCTGTTCCTTGCGATCTTCTGCTCGGTGCTGGCCTTTGTAGGTATGAACAAATACCAACCGCAGGTCAGTGCCGTACAAGCCTCGATTATCTACAGCTCCGAACCTGTTTTTGCATCTGCATGGGCTCTGTTTTTGCCAGGTCTCCTAGGAGCGTTGGATCCGAGGATAGGCTACCCAAATGAGATTTTGTCCCCAACTCTTTTGCTCGGGGGTGCTATCGTCCTGCTAGCAAATATTGTTGCCCTCTGGCCAAAAGACACGCGCGACCATGCCGCCATGAGGGAAAGCAAAGCTGGCCCTGCCCCGCTCGATCCGGTCGATCCAAGACAGGGTTAAGCCCGACGATCTCTATGGGAGGGATAGCCATCGGTGTATACTTCCTACGAAACGCCAATTCGGCGGTGAACTTCCACTCGATTTTATTCTCCACAGGACATTGCATGGGACATTGGGAAAGCGCAGGGATTCCAGAGGATTTTGATGGCGTAGTGCGTCTCTTTCCACTGCCCAATTTGGTTCTTTTCCCACATGTGATTCAAGCCCTGCACATCTTTGAACCCCGCTACTGCGAAATGCTGACCGAAGCATTAGAGTCCGATCATTTGATCACTATGGCGCTCTTGGTTCCCGGCTGGGAAAGCCAACTTCAGGGAAAGCCCAACCTGGGCAATACGGTTTGCATCGGCAGAATCATTTCGCATACGCCAACCGATGACGGGCGCCACAATATCTTGATGGCTGGCCTCCAGCGCGCTCGTATCATTGAGGAACTGGAAGTGCCGACCAGCTTTCGACAAGCCCGCGTCGAACTGATCTCAGACTACATTCCGGACGAATTTCGAGCCTCCTCGGAGAAGCATCGCAAAACGCTGTTGAGTGTCTTTCGCTCCATGATTCCACTCGATGCAGCGAACTCAAAAACCTTTGCCGACCTGCTAACCCAACAACTCCCATTGGGCATCCTCACCGATATCATCGCCTACGCGCTCAATCTGCCCATTGCGATGAAACAATTGCTATTGGGGGAAGCGAACGTTCAGATCCGATTTCAAACACTCATGGACCATCTGCAACCGCTGATAGAGGACACTGCTCCCGACTCAGGCGACTCCCCCTATCCCAGCTCTCCAGGCGACTCCCACAAAGTTTTCCCGCCCCCCTTTAGCGACAATTGATTGCCCCTTTCGCGAATCCGCACTAGGTCGCGGTGACAGTCCGCACTAGGTCGCGGCGAAAGGGAGACGCAACCAAAGCCGATCTCTGTTTTTTCAGCGGGTTACCCCCTGTCGAAATCGCGGGTACCCTCATCGGTGCTCTATCTCATTGCCTTTAGTCTTTCCTCCAAAGTTTCTCGCCTATGGGTCATACCGAAAGTGATGCATCCTTTTTTTAAGGTGACGGGGAAATTGAAAGTACCATTCAGGGGGGAGGGTGTTTTCGCCGTATTATCGAACGAGAGAACGAAAATAGTCGCCCCCCCGGATTCTTGGATTCCTGAATGTTCCAACTGACGCTTATCCCAATCAGTCCCTTAACATTATCAAGCCTATTTCCGGACGGTGCGGATGTTTATTCCCGACCAAAAGGGGAGCAGCTTCCGATCCTTTTCCTGGCTGCAAACCAAATTGCTTGCGACGACGCACTCTCGGTTGTTACCAAAGCAGAAGATCTCAAATTGTTTATCTGCAAGGAACAAAGCGCCACGTTTCAGCAACACCTGCGAGACCATTTTGACGTATGGTTTGCGGACGAATCGATCCCGATCCAAAATAAGGCTGCCATGCTTTCGGAAGTTGTTCGCAACGCTCTCTCGGAGGAGTTTACCCGCAACGACACCGTGAACATCGTCACCGCATCCAAACAGTTGAGTGTTCAAGTCACAAAACTTGCGACCGACAAATCGCTCACCGGCGCCGACCTTTGCCAAATCCTGCATCACGACTACGGTACTTTTACCCATTCCGGAAACGTTGCGTTTTATTGCTCGCTCATCGCCACCGAGATGGGATTTTTGAGCGAAGACGTGGAGGACATCGTTACCGGCGGCCTCCTTCATGATCTTGGTAAACTCGATATCGACGAACGAATCCTAAACAAACCCGGCAAATTGGATGACTTTGAGTTTCGGATCATCAGAGAACATCCCTTGTCTGGATTCCGCCGATTATCAAAATCCAACGAAACCACCCGCGTTCAGCGGCTGATGACCTACCAACATCATGAGCGGCTCGATGGCAAGGGATATCCGGTCGGTATCGGCAGCGACGAAATCGATATTGCAAGCCGAATATGCACCGTTGCAGACGTCTTTGAAGCGATGACGAGCAATCGCTCGTATCGAAATGCCCTCTCCTACAAACAAACCCTAGAAATCATGTCCGAAAACTTAGGAACAGCTTTCGATAAGGAGGTGTTCAAATGCTGGTCAAGCATAATCAACAATCGTTTGAGCAAATAATCGAACTGCTCACTATGCGAATTCGATTGACCGAATCACTGGCCGAATCATTGCGCAATGAACGAGGTGCAGCCCATACCAACCCGTTCGAACTTCGTAGCGCGTCGCGATTCAAATGCTTTGGAGAAGGCATTGTTACCTTCACCCCCGAATCCTTTCAAATGCCCGAACAGGAATCGCCTTCGCTGGTCATCGTGCGAGACCTTTCTCGAAAAGGAATCGGCATCCTCTCGCATCAACAGTGGTACCCCGAACAAGAAGTCCAATTGCAAATGGAACACGCAACCGTCTTTGCTCGGATCGCTCGCGCGAGACGCCTCGCTCCCTTCTGCTACGAAGTCGGATTGATCATCGTCAAATACCAACCTGTAGCAACACCTTCCTAAAGGATTGCTGGCCTAAAGAACTACTGGGCTAACACCGTTTTCATATTGTCGTCCGGCATACGGTCGATCAAGAAATTCCTTGGATCAACGCCCGCCTGATAGGGTCTCTCTGTGACCGTAAACTCCAGTTTGTGCTTTCCTGAGGTGAGTTGAACGCGCTCGCGATGCAGTAGCGCGCCGTACCGCTTTCCTGATTCCGGCTTCGCAAACGCTCCTACCTCGATCCAGTCGTTCATTTCGCATTCGGTCTCTAAACCCTTTTCATCCGCTTTGAATTTGCTGCACTCGATTTCGACTTGGACTAGGTACTTGCCATCGGACTGCTTCTTAGCATTTGCTTCAAGCGTCCGGTTCGCAAAGAGGGTGATGTCTTCGAACAAATCCTTGATCAAGTACTGTAGCTCGTCGGGTGTCTGCTTGCGAAGCCGATCGACCAAAACATACGAGTTGGGATACGGCGGCCCTTTATACGCGTAAACTTCGATGATGTCCTTGAGCGCAGCATTGATCCGTTGCTCGCCGATCATTTCCGCGAGATGATAGAGCGCTACGCTCCCCTTGCGATAATGGATGTAGCCTTGATTGGGATCGACCGAAAGCAACGGACGCTCCTTGAGGCGTTCTGATCCCCGCGAACGCAAATACGAATCCATCTCGTACCGTAAGAATTTGTGCATCATGTTCGGACCATACTCCTTGCGCATGATCATCAAAGCTGTGTACTGTGCGAGTGTCTCGGACAACAGCGTCGCTCCCTGCATCCTCGCACCGACGACTTGATGTGCCCACCACTGATGCGCCATCTCGTGGGCGACCACGTAGTACACCATGTCGATGTCGTCCGGCTTGTCCCGCCTTGCGATGAAGCCGATACTTTCTGAATAGGGCATGGTTCCAGGAAACGCCTGAGCAAAAGACGCTATGCGGGGGAACTCGATGATCCTCGCTTGCTTGTGCCGATACGGCCCAAACTCCGTCCCACAATAGTCCAGCGCTGCCTTCACCGCTTGAGACATGCGTGGAACATTCCAGTGATGCTCGGGATGGTAATACACCTCGACATCCACGTCCCCTGACTTCGAACGGTCCACCTCGTATCGGGCTGAAACAAACGAGTAAAAATTGAGAGATGGATGATCCAGTTTGTACCGAAAATAACGGCGTCCCTCCTTGGTCCAATTCTCAAGCAACGAACCAGGTGCAATCGCAATCTGATCCGAAGAAGTACTGATGACCGTCTCCACATTCACCCAATCAGCGTCCTGCCCGACATAGTGCGATAAACACGCGTCGCCGCACTCGCGAGTCAACTCCGGAACCGTGATTGCCGGCCCCAATTGGTACTTCTTGCGTATGTTGGGATCGATGATGCGGCGATCCGGATCGTATCCAAAATGCGGCGCGATCGAGTTGTTAAAAAACGTTCCGTTTTGTACCAACTCTTCGTTGCTTAGTTGATTCTCAACCCCCTGCGTTTCGCTCTTGACTTCAAACGTCATCTCGAGCGATTGTCCTGGCTCCATCGGGGGCGTAATGCGATAAATCTGAAACGCAAGCTCCTTCTCGTCGCGCTCTAACACCGCGTTGGGAATGTTCAGCTCCGTTTTGTAAGTCGCCGCCAAATTCACGTATAGCACCGGAATCGGCTGCTCCGACTTGTTCTGAATCGTCTGCTTGCCTCGCATCCGCATATTACGTGTTTCAGGGAATAGTTCGATTTCATATCGGACGTCGGTCACCTTGGGTTGCGGGGTGTTCTCCACCTTAGAATATTCGTTCTCATATCGGACCTTCCGCTTCTCCTGATCGACACTGCCGATAAATGTGTTGAGAAACTGAGTATTGTAAACGAGCCACCCACCCTGCAATAACACTACCATCGCTGCTATGGAGACGAACAGCTTCGAGGCAAAGGACGGCTTGCGAAGCCCTTCGACCAATCGCGAGGGGAGCGATCGGGGTGCTCCGCGATGCATTGCAACCGAACACATCCACAACAGAATGGCCGCACAGCCTAACCAATAAATGGCGTGAGCAAGAATCGCCCCCGCATACGGAGCGACCCCAAACATGTCGGAGTATACATACGTTGGCAGACGACCGAATCGGACCATGATGGAATCGATTCGCAACCAAGGCCAAAGAAACGCGTTCAGGATGATCACAACGACAAACGCAAAGTACCCTACATACTTATTGGGCGAGAAAGTATGCGCTACCATGGCCATCACGATGAAAAAGCCAAATCGCAACGATTCGATCACTATCAACTCAAAGGCATACACCCTTGGCTGCAACCGCATGTATCCATAATACAGTTGCACAGACATACCCAAGAGAATCGTGCAAAACAAAATGGTCAGGATGACGGACAATAACGATAGCAGTCGAGACACTACGAACACACTGTTGGGTACCGGTGTCGCACCGACGATCTCTTGAAACTTGCTGTCTCGATCACGCCACACTAAGACGCCCACAAAATACGTGATCACCGGGATGAGAAACCCGAACAATGATCCTCTGACGAGATCTACCATCTTGTACGTGACCGGAAAGGATGCCAGTCCATATCCCTCCGTTGCCCCGACGAACAAGGCCACGATCGTGTTGAGCATCGCAGCGCACAAAACCACAATAAAGGTGGGGGTGCGCATCACTGCAAAAACGTCGAGCTGTGTACACGATCGCAACTGCGCAATCCAACTGGGTTGCGGGGTCACTTTAGGCCATTGGCTAGACTCGGGCTGAACCACTTCCGCAGTCGCAGTCAACTCACTTTCCCTAGTGCGCCGCCGTCCCCCCCTCGCTCGCCCCGTCTCAAAGGAGAAACGCCAACTCGCCAATCCGAAAATGACCATTGACACTCCAAACCATATGGCACGGTTCAGGAACAAAATGCCAGAATTCGGCAATACCCAATGGTTGCGCTGGTCCACCGTCCAATACTTCGTCAAGACCGAATATGGCGCACCTCCCAACGGGTCGATCATCATCGCCCAATACTCATTGGTCACATCGCTGAGAACCGCCTGGGAGATTCCGTAGGCGACCATCAAAAGCAAAATCCCTAAAAATGAATAGAGCGTATTGCGAGTCCAAGCCGCGATGGCGAAAACAATCGATCCGACAAGCAGCGTATTGGGTACCACAAAAACCAAAATCCCAAGCGCATGCGCATCCCAACGGATGGGGCCCCAACGCTCCGCGTCGATACTGGAAAAGTACTTTGCGACAATCATGCCGACCAAAATTCCAAGCGATGGGATCATCGCGATCAACGTCGCCGCCGAAAATCGACCCAACAAATAACCCCACTTCCCAATGGGTTTGCTGAACAAAATATCTGAAAACTTGGTCGCGAAGTCCCGCGAGGCCGCTGAATCATAAATGGCCGA
>JANODW010000047.1:0-3188 GCA_031412875.1 Pirellula sp.
GTGCTGCCTGTGTTGCCTGTGTTGCCTGTGCTGACGCGGCAAACGGGGGAGACGGCACAGTCGCGGGAGACTGCGGGTTGGCGACCGGTTCTGGCAGTGCTAGTTCAGTTTTTTTTTTAGGGTCTGCGGTCGGCATCGCAGGAGTGGCCGAGGAGGGTGCGGCTGCTTTTGTGCCCGTATGGGTTGCCAAGGGAGATGCGACCGAGGCGCGGGGGACCGGGGCGGTCTGAGTTGCGAATGCTCTGACGAGTTCGGAGAGCGATTGTAGATCTTGCAGATTGCAGATCTGAACCAATGCGACTTCGAGCAACACTCGACTTTGCACGCTGTGCCGCATTTTCACGATCGTTTCATCGAGCAATTGGAGGGCCGAGAGCAGGGTCATGGTGCCCCAACTTTTGCCCCATTCCTTGAGCTGGCCTGCGCTGCTGGTGTTGGCGGTTCGAATGAGGTCGGAACCGCCGCCGACGGTGACGGTCATCATGTCTCTCAGATAACCGAGGAGTTGTTCGGCGAGTTGGCCCATGTCGACTCCTTCTTCGGCTGCGACGTGCAGTTCGCGGAGGGCGCTTGCGGCATCGCGTTCGATGAGTCGGGACGCGAACGAAGCGAGACGGGTTTCGTCTGCCGTTCCGAGCATCGCATGGACGACTTCGACGGTGATTTCATTGCCGCTGAAGCTGAGCAGTTGTTCCAGGAGCGACTGGCTATCACGCATCGAGCCTGCGGCCCGCCGCGCGATCAGGCGAAGGGCGGCTTCGTCGGCTTTGGTTCCTTCGCTTTCGCAAATGAATTTTAGACGTTCGAATATTTGCTCTGTTTTGACCGGTGGGAAATCGAAGCGTTGGCATCGCGACAGAACGGTGATCGGAATTTTTTCAGGGTCGGTCGTGCAGAAGATAAATTTCACATGCCCCGGCGGTTCTTCGAGCGTTTTGAGCAACGCATTGAAGGCTTGGGGGGTCAGCATGTGCACTTCGTCGATGATGTAGATTTTGTATCGCGAGCGGCTGGGTCGGACGGCCGCGTTGGACCGAAGCTGCCGGATTTCGTCGATGCCTCGGTTGCTTGCCCCGTCAATCTCTAGAACATCCATGTCTTCTCCGGCGTCGATCGCTTGGGAGATGTCCGAGTTGGGGTCAAATTTTCCATCGGTTTCTGCTGCTGCGTTGAGCGCTTTAGCAAAAATCCGAGCGGTGCTGGTTTTGCCTACTCCGCGAGCACCGGTAAACAGATAAGCGTGCCCGACACGGTTGCTTTCGATAGCGCTCAGCAGGGCTTGCGAGACGGTGGACTGACCCACGAGTTCTGCAAACGTTTTCGGCCGGTAACGCCGCGCGACGACTGTGTATTTTCCATCGCCAAGCGCAGGTGCATTGTCCTGCACGTTAGCTTGCTCCGAAACAGCGGGATTCACGCTCGCATGGGATCCGTCCGCAGCCGAAGTTTCTGTCCTCGCCGCGGCGCTTCCTTTCTTTGCCATATCCCAAATCCACATACCTTGCGAGAAAATGTCACCCAACGTGCACGGGCGAGCAGTATACCACGAGCTCGAACGAATTCATCCCGTCGTTGACGGAATCAGGCAGACAAGCTTCAATAGTTGAATGAGCAAACCCAAGATTCTGATCCAGTTGGACACCGACCCCAAAGCCAGTGTTTTTGATGCCGTAGTAGCCGTCGATAGCGGCATCGATCATCTCCTGCAGTATGCGGCCGTTCGCCCCGAGGAGGTGCGAGGACTGGTCCATGGAGCCATGTACACGCGGGGTCCTAACGACCTGAAAAACACCGCCATCTTTGTTGGGGGCAGCAACGTTTCGGAAGGGGAAGCGATCGCGGAAGCGGCGAGAAAGGAACTGTTCGATCCGTTCCGATTATCGATCATGCTCGATAGCAACGGCGCCAATTCGACCGCTGCGGCCGCCGTCCTCTGCGCTTCCCAACACATTGGCCTGGAAGGCTCTCACGCATTGGTACTGGCCGCGACCGGATCTGTGGGACAACGCGTTTGTCGTATTCTCGCGCGGGCCAAATCGCATGTCTTCGTCGCCTCGCGATCGCTGGATCGCTCCAAAGAATGCGTCGATCGGCTGGTTGCTAGTGGAGTGGCCTCTGACTTTTTGACGCCTATTGCCTCGGTTGCCGCGCCCGATTCGCGGTCGCTCAACGCAGCCCTGGCAGAATGCCAACTCCTGTTTGGTTGTGGGGCGGCAGGAGCGAGCCTCCTCACCGCCCATCAATTGCTGCTGGCCAAAAAACTTAGGGTAGCCATCGATCTCAACGCCGTCCCCCCAGCCGGAATCGAAGGGATCGATTTGATGGACAAGGGAACCCAGCGGGGCGACCGATGGGACTACGGAGCCATTGGCGTTGGGGGGTTGAAAATGAAAATTCACAAGGCCTCGATCAAGGCTTTGTTTGAGTCCAATAGCCGATTCCTTGACTGCCAGGAGATGCTTGAGATCGGACACCAAATCCTGGGACAGGCAAGGTAATTGCCGACGCAACAGGGAATTGCAGGCGGGATCGAAACAAAACGGGCTCCGTTGTGTTAATGTAATCTTCACGTAGTTCGTGATAGACTTTGGCGGAACACGCGAATTAGGTCCATCCGTTCGAGCCATCCAACCCGCTGCCACCGAGGTCCCCATTTTGAATCAGCCGCTGGTTTCGCCATCTCTTTGGAAACCGGATAGCACCGCCCCTCATTCCCAAAACGCGACCCCTATAAAAATGGGGGCGTATGAGGTTAAGTTTTTGATCGACGACGAGCTCGTGAACAAGCTTGTGCCGATGGTCGCCGCGCGCATGCAGTTGGATCCCCATTCCAATCCCGAAACAGGTGGTTACTGTGTCGAGGGAATTTATTTTGAGACCCCGGATCGCGATGTATTCCGGCGAACACCGGGTTACTCCCGCCGCAAGTTCCGCATTCGCCGTTACTCGCAAGGGCCGGGCGTTTTTTTGGAACGGAAAGCAAAACGCAAAGGGATTGTGACTAAGCGTCGGAGCCAGATCGAGGAAAAAATACTCGGCGAAATTTCACAATGGCGCCTTCCCGAAGCCGATTCCTCCCACCAGCCCCCAGCGCGAGTCACGTCCTCCGACGCCGACAATGGCCAGTCTGGTGCAAATGGCCATGCTATTGCAAATGACCCCACCGACAGCAGTTGGTTTTGCAAGAG
>JANODW010000048.1:0-3823 GCA_031412875.1 Pirellula sp.
CACGCTTCTTTACCATCGAGCCATTCTCGACTAACTCCCTTTGAACGGAGGCCGCGCGTTCCATCGTCTCGGCGAGCCAAAAGGCCGATGCGTCCTTTAATACCACCGAATCGACATTGTTGCCAAGGACGGCAGGAGCAATCAAGTTGCGCTCAATTTCCCCCACAAAGGCCTTCTGCGAAACCGCTTCTTCGAGCATGTCCACAAACGATTGCTCCGAAGCAGAGATGTCGCGGTTGGTGCGAAGTCGTCTGCCCAGATAATGCTCCGCCAATCGCTGAGACCAATACCGTGGAAACTCGCCGCTTGAAACCAAACTGTCGACGAAGTGAACCGCTTTGCTTTCGCTCTTGTTCAATCGAAAAGCCTCTTTCTCAGCGGCAGTAGCTTGCCGTCCCAAGATTGCAATGGCCGTCCGATCCAGCCACACATCCATCTGCACTTCAGCGGTAGGTGCCAAGCCCAAGCGTTTCCAAAGGTAGCTCAACTGACTGTCAATCACACTGACGACATCGCTATCCTTCATCGCATTGGCTGCAACATTCGACGGCGAGTACCGACCGTTGGGCGTTTGGGGTTTTGGCTTCTCGGTATTGCCCGTCAGCGCATTGGTCGAAACAACCTCCGGTTGCGTGAATTGAGGAAGGCTCCTATCTGCCGGATTTTCTTGGGCAAGGCTCGGTGCCTTGTCCTCGATCTTGCGTGGGGCATCCTCTTTGACAATGGGCGTTGGGTTGTTGCCGGTGGACCACGTCTTGTATGCATTGGGAATGAAAAGAGCAAAGAAGACGGAAGCCGCCAGCGCGGTGGCAACCCAGATCCCTCGCCGAATCCAATCCGTCAATTCGCCATCGGGAACGCGATTCAACACCACCGGCGGTGGGATGACGACACCGGTACCGGTTGCAAGATCATTCGACGCGGAGCGCATGGCAAGGTCCCAATCGACGTCGCGCTGCCGGTCGGATTGGATTCCGTTTTCGTTTAATTGGGCCAGAACTTTAAAGGTCAAGTCAGGAGGGTTATTCTTGCCAAGATAATCCTCAAGCAGCGACGTCAGCATCCGCTCGCTGGGCGATTGCAGCGCGTTGACCAGATCGGAATTGTCTTTCTCTCGTTTACTCACGATTCGATTTTTCATCCAAACATTGCTTTAATTGTGTCTTTGCGCGTTGCATTAGGTTTTTTGCACCATGCTCGGTGATCCCTAGTTCTTTCGCAATCATTTCTCTCGAAGCTTCATCCTGGAATCTCAATTTCAACGAGAGTTGGGCGCGCTCGGTCAAGCGACTGAAGCAGTCAGCAAGTCGATCGATCAGATCGCCGCCGTTCGAGTCTGCCCCGGCCCATCTCAGCCACTGGGAATCGAGTTGTTCAAGTTCACTGGTCACGGTCATTTTGCGTTGTCTCCGTCGATAGGAGACCAGTAGGTGGTAAGCTACCCTGCGCAGGTAGCTCGCCGTTGCGCTTGTGCTGACCTGGTTAAAGGGGCGGCGCAGTACGGCGAAAAAAGTTTCTTGCGTCAAATCGTCCGCGAGCGATTGGTCGCAACCGATGGCGCGCAAATATCTCCACACCCCCGCTTGATGGGCAGCAATCAATGCTGACGCATCCAGGGTTTCATCGACTTTGGGCGAGTTCAGTGGCTCAGCGCTCAATAGGTTTGTCCAAAAGGTTTATCCAAAAAGTCCTTTGATAACTTTCCCGCTATTGGCTATTTTCATCGGCCGACCGCTCTTGCTCGTGAAAGTCGTTTCGAGGGAAATTCCTAACGCTTGGCAAACAGAGGCCATTAAATCCTCAGAGGAATAAGGTTCGCTCTCGACCTCTGTCCCATCGGCACTGGTCGCGCCGACGACTTGGCCACCTTTGAATCCACCGCCGCCGACAACCACACTCCAAGCTTTGGCCCAGTGATCTCGACCTGCTTCGGCATTGATCCGTGGTGTTCTCGCAAACTCGCCCATCCAAACTATGCAAGTGTCTTGGAGCAACCCGCGCTGTTCGAGGTCTTCGACCAAAGCGCTCATCGCTTTATCCAAGACGGGCAGCCGGTCGTTTTCCAACGTTCGGAAAATCCCTTGGTGATTGTCCCAGCCTCCGAGGTCGACTTCTGCAAAGGGAACACCTGCCTCGACGAGACGTCTAGCGAGCAAGCATCCTTGGCCAAAGCCGTTTTTGCCGTATCGCTCTTTAGCAGCTTCGGGTTCCTTCTCGACCTCAAAGGCTTTCATCTGGGCGCTGGTCATCAGTTCAAACGTTTTCCCTTGAACTTTGCGATGGTCCTCGAGGACGGTGCCCCGATTTTGAGCGATGAAGGAGTTTTCAAACATTTCTAGGGCCAGCCTGCGTTGCATCAAGCGTTCGTTCTCAAGTTTCATTTCCAGGTCTCGGATGCGGCCCGTGCTTGAGACCGGCAGCGGTGCCCATGACATTCCAAGAAAACCAGGTCCTTCGCTGGGCCCACCAATGGTTACGAATGGAGGGATACTCAAATTCGGTCTTTGCGACGCTAGCTCGTGCGCGATCACCGAACCGTAACTCGGATACTCGACATTGGCATCCGGCACATACCCGGTATGCATGTAGTAGCGCCCGCGATTGTGATCCGCTTCGCGTGTGCTCATCGAGCGCACGATGCTCATGTGGCTCATCTGTTTTGCCATCAGTGGCATGTGCTCGCAAATCTGCATATCCCCTGTCGTCGCGATCGGCTTAAAGGGGCCTCCATTGTCCGTGCCGGGCTTCAAGTCCCAAATATCCATGCTGGAGGGACCACCTCCCATCCACAGCAAAATGCAAGACTTGTGGTTCTTTTTCAACGTATCGGCGTGAACGCGCAGCGAATGACCGAGCGAGAGCGAGGAGCCTAATAACGCCGACGCGCCCGCCATATGGCTCAAAAAGTGACGTCGGTCCATACCTACAGGAGCTGCAAATCTTGACCACATATTCATTACCCTTTTTTAAACTACAGATGGATCTCTAAAACATTCAACTCAATGGTTGAAGATGAACTCATTGCTGTTCAGAATGGCCCACCACATATCTTGCAGCATTCCACCCACATCATTTTTCCTTGCCACTAACAATTGCTGAGCAACATTGATCTCTTCTGGCTTGGCTTTGCGACCGAGCCCCGCAATGCACAAGTATTGAATCTTCTCAGCAACTGCCCCTCGGTTTTGTGCCATGGTGTGCAGCCAACTTCCTGACTCCAGTGAAATCGCTTCGCGAATAAGATCTCCATTGAACAGCATGAGACTTTGGGGAATCGAGCCGTTGAATGAGGTGGTTTCGTCCCCCTCATCGGTCCCGAATGCAACCACAAACTGCCGCATCCAATCCTCCCGTTTCTTCTGCTGTTCCTCCAAGTTTCCTTTGCGATTGGCTTGGGTCGCGACGGCCAACGACTGGAAGAGTTGCTCTGCGGTCATCTGGCGTGTATAGAAATGGGAGAACTTAGGAGACTCGCCCAGCGACGGCTCATCGGATGCATTTTCCTTAGTGATCTTAGACGAGAGCTGGTACGGCTGCGACATGGTGATCCAGAGGATCAATTGCTTGAGGTCATAGCTGCTGGCTCGGAAATCAGCCGCGAGCTCTTCGAACAGTTCTGGTTGCGTCGTGGGATTGTGAGGTCCCAAGTCATCGATGGGCTTGGTGAAACCGTACCCTAGGAAATGGGCCCACATGCGATTCACAATCGACTTGTCCAGGAAGGGGCTTTCCATCATCAGCTTGCCTAACTCATCGCGTCGATTCACTTGACTGACATACCCACTCTTGCCGATCTCAGTGCCATCGACGAACGTGGGATAGG
>JANODW010000049.1:0-1444 GCA_031412875.1 Pirellula sp.
CTCCTAGCTTTAGGCAGACGCATGAAAACTACGAAGCCCGCGACACCATGGGGCGAATTTGGTTTTCGATTTACAACGAGCGAGGTCCCAACGCGTCCAGTGAGCAAGCATTGCGATCGTATGCGCACGTGGACTTGCCACCACAGATTATTACGACGACCGGAACAACGTCTATTTTTCGCATTTATCAGAAACCAAAACCGATATACGCGCAGTCGGTTCAGCTCCCCAAGGGATCGTGTATCGACCTTTCGTTGAGCGGTTTTGGGAGTGATCGACCTGGACTTTCAGGGTCGATGGGTATTGGCGACTATCGCGTTCGATTTGCGTCGGACTGGGTGAGAGCGGGCGCTAGTGGAGTACCTGCTCCCGAAGAACTGCGACCCATCTATTTGGTCTTTGCACCGGACGGTTCGTTTTCTCGGGTCTATGCCAATGAATTAGGTGTCTCGGGATCGCAGTCGGTTCGAATCGACGCGGTGGATGACGTGTTCCTGCATGTCGGCAAGATTGATCAAGTGGTGATGCCGATCGCGTCGGGCTCCGTTCGAGATCGGACCGGCGTAGAGGCGGCAGAAGTAGCGGGAGTGAAGCAAAATCTTACCGACCCAAGCAGCTATGTGATTCGGGTTTCGCCCAAGTCGGGTGCAATCACGGCGTCTCCGTTGCAGCTTCGGCCGTATGCGCCGGGGGATGGCAACACGCTGTTTGACATTATCGGCAATTCACGCAATGGCACCTTTAGCTCGACGGCAACAGGACAGTAAATGAAAAACCTCATCCAACGTAAAGCGCGGTATTCGGCCGGCCTAACGGTCGTGGAAGTTCTGTTCGCGATGCTGATCATCCTCGTGGGTTTGACGGGCGTTGCGTTCATCATTCCGTTCGCGGGTCGCAAAGTCGAGGAGAGCTATCGGATCACTCAAGCGCTCGCGGCAGGGGAAAGCGCTTTGGGAGTGTTCACCTCGTCGTCGATTATTCAGCCGCGCCTGAATTCCCCATGGCAGATCGTCGACGACAAGTACAGTTTGAGCGACTCCAAATCTTCTGTAGCAACCTCGTGGAGCGATGTGTACCGGAACTATGAGTACGCCAATCGTTTGAGAGACTACGGCGCAACGGGACCCTATACCGACACACCCGCGAATCGCAACGCCATCGCGTTGATCCAGAATCAAGTATTGGGTACCGGTTTTTGCATCGACCCATTGTTTTGGGGGTATCAAGATCGGGGGGTACGAATCATGCAGGGTGCTGCTGGCAACTACCGACGGACGCGATTTCCGTTTTATGACGAGACAATGCCACCGCTGGGAAATGGGAGTGCCACAACCACACCTCGATTGCGACGGGTGACGCTGGTCGATCCTTTGGGACCGGATGCGAGTGGCAATGGCGGTTGGTTGCGATTGGCAAGCGCTATCCAGTTATCGACGATCAGTGG
>JANODW010000050.1:0-4190 GCA_031412875.1 Pirellula sp.
TGTCGGAGCATTTTGGTGGGCTTTTCTTGTGCAACGCAATAGGGCAATGCGATCAGAGAGGATACAAGAGTGGCTGCCAAGCCAACCATCAGCACGAAAGGGAGCAATCGGGAACGGGGACGGAGGCTTTTAGAAATCATGATGAATCATTGAGTTGTTGAGGTTGGTCATTTTGGAAACCGGCAGAGGAACCCTACCAGAGCACTTTGACACTCGCGCCTTTGCGAACGCCGAGCATCATCGTAGCCGAATCGTCGACCAGATGCAGCCGGAGCGTTTTTTCTGGCTCGATGATTGCTATGAGGGTCATGGATGGCTGTTTGTGGTCTGGATCGAAGAGTCCATACGTTTCGTGTTCGTCATCGACGACGATTTTCGTTTCGGACGTTCGCCCCACTCCCGCCAATTGCTTCGCTGCAATATCGGTTATCAAGTCACCCTCCGCATTGACTTCGATTACGGTACCTAGGATTTTACTCGCCACAGACGCTCCACCCTCTCGCCGCTTGATCCATTACCAAGAAATTCCTTTTCAAACGCCATGCAATTTCAACCGCCCTGGAAACCAGTAGATTTTACCAAATAGAATTCTGCATGTAGGTCGCCAATCCAAAAAACACGGTTTTCGGCCAGTGCGTTGTTCGATCAGAGTTTGATATTAATCAAACCATCGAGGGATTCGCGAATTTTGGTCTCGGTGGCTCCGCCCCCTCCGATGAAAACATGTTTCACTTTACCATCGCGATCGATGATCACCGTTTGTGGGATAGCGGACGCTTGGTATTTTTTTGCGACGGCTCCATCGTTATCCAGGACGACAACCGGATTGATTTTAATGCGTTCTAAAAACGATTTTACGATCGCTGCGTTCTCTTCGATATTGACAGCGATGACGTCTACGTCGGCCGCTTTGTACTCGCGTCCCAATTCGGTGATTTTGGGGAGCGATGCAACGCATGGCCCACACCATGTTGCCCAAAAGTCGAGAACCACGATTCGGCCTTTGAGGCTGGATAGTTTAAGGGGCATGCCATCGAGTTGGTTCAGTTCGAAATCGGGTGCGGGTTGGTCGATCAGCCGGGAGCGAGGCTCGTTGCTGGAAGTCTCTCCATTGGCGTCTGGCGAATCCAGGTCGTTTACAAATTTCGGGTCCAGCGCGTTTTCCAATCGCCACTTTTCGAAGCGGTTTTGCTTGATGTCTGCCGCGATAGCATCTCCGAGGACCAGTTTGGATATTTTGTTGAGTTCGACTTGGCAGGGTCCCAACTGGGGATGCTGGCCGACGAGAACATTCCCGACAACGCGTTCTGGGATAATGCTGATGCGTGTTCCCGAAACGTCCAACGCTTGGCAATTCAAGTCGCCATCTCGAGGTGGCTGGTGAGTCACGTTTTGAGCGGTTGTTGGCGAATCGGTAGAAGCGGTTTTTCCCGGCGGGACAATTTCTGGTGGATCGAGCAACCAAATTATTTCCGCCACGGTCTTCATTTGAATTTTGCGGTCTTCTCCCCGCACTTGCAGAGTGATTTCATCGATCTCCATGCTTTGCAATTGACCGCGAATCGCATCCCCCTCGCGCGACACGACCAAATGGGTTGGCGGATTGTTGCGTTGCGAGCGGGGCAGCGTCAACAAGCGTTTGCGGCTCACCTTTTCCATCGTATCGGTACCGCTATAGGCCAGCTTGCGCACGCCTCGAACCAAAGCAGCATCGATTTTGGTGGCACGAAACAACGACGATTGAAAGTGCAACTCTCCCTCTTGAACCCCTTGGACTTCTGCCGCAAAACAGTCGCCGCTCTTTAAGAAAAGGGAGGGCTCATCCTTTTCCAGCGTTCGCCCAAACTCGCTTGTGGTTTTGGGTTTGGGTTTTTCTGTTTTCGCTTTGGCAACGACAGGCTCAATCGTGCCTGTGACATTGGTCGCCAAAGCAACGGACTTAATCGCTTTCAAGGGCTTCCAGTTCAGGGTCCGGTGCGGGGGATTGTCTGCATTATCCGAGCCCGTCGCGTCCATGGGAACGATTTGTCCAAAGGACACACCCCAAGGGGAAACGAACCGAAGCTGGACCTCCTCGCTTTCGCTGGCAGCGACGTCCGGTTTGCTATTCCCGTTTTGTCCGATCGACATGATTGCGTCCCGAGGGAGTTGGACGGTTGCATTGAGTTGCTCGAGAGACACCGAAAGCTGATCGGACTGGATCGAGATCGATTGGCCGACAAATCGCTCGCCGGACCACAATTGAACGGAATAGAGTTTCTTGTTGGCTGCTGGTTGCGCCGGTTCTGCGCTGGGTGGGAATTCGATGCGATCGACTTGCGACAATGCCACACGGCCTAACGTTTCCTCGGTCGATTCAAAACCGAAAGTGCCATCGGTCGTATCGAATCCGATCGGCTTGCCCAAGTAGGTTTGACCGTTCTGCAAGAGCGTTTCTGGCGAGCTGATGTTGCCCGATTCGGCGACATCTTTGCCAGGACTCACGACGACGGGCGACGAAAAAACAGATCGGTAGATCTTGAGCGATCGCAGCGACAATCGGCCCGATACGTTGTTGGTAACCAACACCGATTGCTTGCCTGTCAATCGCAAGCTTTTGTTCAATCGCAATTGTGCAATCGCATTCCCGCTATGCATGACCACCAGACGCCCTCGGACCGAATCGCAGAGCACTTGCAGTACCAGCGAACTCGAACTGTCCATGGGGAGTTGGGCGGTGGCAATATCGGCTGTCGTCTCATCCTCGACCAGCATGGTAATGGAAAGCGTATTGCGATTCTCGAGCTTGCGAGCATGAATTTCGAGTTTGCGAGGTTCTCCGATTTGAACGATCCAGTTGGGAGTGTTGGACTGCCACGCGACATTGATATCGATGGTTGCGAGATCGGGAAAATTGATTTGCTGTGAAATGACGGTCCCTGCGGTTTCTGTATCGTAGGAGCCAGCCGTCTCGAACCAACTGCTACGGGCTCCTTTTCTGTTGGGTGGGGCGATTTGTTTCCAGTCTGCCATTTTGAGTTCACCCGCATCGGACTCGGTTTTGGGGGAAGCTCGTAGGATGCTGCGCAGGGCGCTGAGAGGAATGCGTTTGATGCCGGCCAAAGGACTGTCTACATCGATGAACTGCTCTCCAATATTGGATATCTTTCCGGTGAGGGCTTCGCCATTCTGCATTTCGAGAATGAACTGGTCCTTCGATACGTTGTCAAGTTGGGGTTGTTTGGGTGCCGCTTGGAGGATGCTGTCGACCTCGTTCCAGGGGACGGTCAACTCGGAGGCAAACGCGGGGCAATTCCAGGTCAATTCTCCTTTTGTGTTCGCGCTCTTGCCGAACTCCCCGCGATAGATATCGCCTCCAATGAGTTGCAGTTTGCTCGCCGATGCATGAGCGCCGCTTTTTTTCTCATCGGACGTATTTTCTGGGGAACTCTTGAAATGAGGTTCGCTCGCAAAACCGAGGTGAGCAAGCCATAGGATCGCAATGAGTACCGTTGCTGTTTGTCGTGGTCGCATGTCAAAACGAATTCGGTAATCTATCGTTCATAGATAGGTAAGAAACGGAAATTCAAAGCGAGGGCCAACAACGACATCGAAGTTGCCACGGCGGGCCCGAAGTTGCCTTCGAAATGGCCATCCGACTTCTGCTTTTGCTTTAGTTCAACGATCAGATTCTTGTTCCACTTTTCCCATGCGTTGATATCGGCTTGGAAGAGCGCTTGCGCTTTGTAGTAGGCGGTGTATTCACCGTAGTGATCACCGACGAGGTTGACGTCGCTCGCTTTGAGCAGCGTCGATGTTGCTTTGAATTGCTTGAGGTCTTTTCTGCCTGCGATGGAAAACACGAGGCAGGCGATCGATGTTCTGGCGGGTGAGTCACCCATTCCACCCATGCCACCTGCATAGGCAACTTGGCCGCTCTCAGAGGTCATCGATGTGAAATACTTGATCGCCAGATCGATGTTTTTATCGGGCACTTCTATGCCCGCGTTACGGGCTGCGAGCAACGACATGAGCACCGCACCGGCAACGGAGGTATCGGAATCGGAGCCATCGGGCGTATACCGCCACGCACCATCCCGGTTCTTGTTTTGGCTGGTAATCGAAGTTCGAACAGCCAGTTCTAGGGCTTGTCCGATCGAGCGAGTTCGATTCTTGTCCGCTCCTTCGGGCCAAAAATTGCGTTCGTCGAC
>JANODW010000051.1:0-2076 GCA_031412875.1 Pirellula sp.
GGCGAGTATTGATTATGCCGCTCGCCTTAAGTGCTTTTCGTGGGAATTTGCATGCCCATTTCCTTGATCAGCATCTTCATGTCGTCCCAGGTAAGTCGCTTCGCATCGGGGTTTCGGAGCAAATAGGCTGGGTGGTACGTAACCATTACCTTGGCACCGCGGAACGCATGGAACTTGCCCCGCAATCGACCCACGCTTTCGGTGCTTCTGAGGACGGCGCGGACGGCAACTGCCCCCCAGCACACAATGTACTCCGGTTGAATGGCTTCGAGCTGCGATTCAAAAAAGGGCCTGCAGTTCTCGATCTCCAGCTCGGTGGGAGTTCGATTGTTGGGTGGTCGGCATTTCAACGCGTTGAGGATATAAACGTCGGGGCGATGCAAACCGCTGGCGGCTAGGATCTTGTCCAGCAATTGTCCCGCTGCGCCCACAAATGGCTCTCCGACGCGATCCTCGTCCGCACCGGGCGCTTCGCCAAACATAACGACTCTAGCCTGGGTGGCCCCCACGCCAAAAACGGTTTGTTGGCGACGGCAAACGATGTCCTCGCATTTGCGACAGGCTTTTACTTGTTCGTTGAGTTCATGGAGTTGCAGAGCTCGAGACGAGACGTCCAAGGTTTTCGAATGCCAAGTGCCAGGTGTTCCGAGACTTTCCGCCGGGGGCGATGCGATGGAAGCGTTTGATTTTCGGGCCGTTTGAGACGGCGAAGCATTCAGGGCCGCGATTGCCACCGGTTGGACCTGTGGACCGCGCTCTCGAACGCTTGGTGCTGTTTCGGGGCTGGCCGTGGCTAAGGGGCGGGTGTCCGGAAGAGTGGCGAGGGCAATGGGATCCGCGTTGGTTTCCAGGGCCGATTCAGCCGAGTCCATTGCTGGGGAAGTCTGGAAAACGCAGGCAGCGTTTTCGGTAAGCCATTGCGTTGCGGTCGAGTTGGATTGCGGAGCATGTGTCGGAAGATGGGAGATTCCGCAACTTAGCCAGTGTTTTAGGAGCTGTTCGCTCGCGGTTTTCCATTGATTCCGTTGCATGACGATAAAACTTCCGCAGGTGCTATTGCAACGCAAATCGATTGGAATGGATGTTTTGCCAGCTTAGCGTTCCATCAAATAAGCACGAAAGCAAGGATTCTAGCAGGATGTGGGAATCTGAACACTCCCGCAAAAGTCTGCTTACGACTAGGATACTGGTTGAATCCTTATTTTGTTTCTCGATTTCGTTTGTTTGCTCGATGCCAATTCCTCGCGTAGCCATTGTAGGCCGACCCAATGTCGGCAAAAGCTCTCTTTTTAACTGGATTGCCGGTCGACGACTGGCGATTGTCGAGGATACGGCCGGGGTCACTCGCGATCGATTAACCACCTTGATCGAGCATCGCGGGCACCATTTCGAGCTGATCGATACAGGTGGAATGGGGATCATTGACGTCGACAATTTGACGTCGGACATCGAGGCCCAGATCGAGATTGCAATCGACGACGCGGACGTGCTGCTGTTTGTCGTCGATTCACGCGCCGGGATTCTGCCGTTGGATCAGGAGGTCGCGGACCGGCTTCGCAAAATCAACAAGCCGATTCTATTGGTTGCCAACAAGACCGATAGCCCGTCGTTGGATACCAACGCGGACGAGTTCCATCAATTGGGTCGCGGATGGTTGATTCGAGTCAGCGTACATCAAAATCGAAACAAAGACGAGTTGCTGGATTTGGTCACGCAGCGCATCCCACAGTTGGATGCAATGCCCACCGAAGTCGAGCCGCCCATGATGAAGCTGGCGATTGTCGGCAAGCGGAACGTAGGCAAAAGCACGTTCGTGAACACCTTGGTCAAAGCAGAACGCATGATCGTGAGCACGGTTCCGGGGACAACGCGAGACTGCGTCGATGTGATGTTCGATTTGGACGGTCACCGGTTTATGGCGATGGACACGCCAGGCCTACGGCGCAACACGAGTGTCAAAACAGACATCGACTGGTACGGCATGCATCGAGCCCAGCGAAGCATCCGGCGGGCGGATGTGGTATTGATGTTCTTCGATTCCAAACAGCAGATGAGCAAGGTGGACAAGCAGCTCGC
>JANODW010000052.1:0-12646 GCA_031412875.1 Pirellula sp.
CGCGATCCAACGGTACTTCCGCGCACCTCACCTCCTTATTGGTTTCCCGACTCGTTTTCAACAAAAGACCGAACAAGTGGAACCTGTGTTCATGAGCAGTCGCGACGGGCTAAATTTTAAGAGATGGAATTCGGAGTTGATTCCCATCACAGCCCCGCAGGACCGCGATGGCAATCGAAGCAATTACATGGCTCACGGACTATTGCAGTTACCCACCATGGAGGCCATGTACGAATCGAAGTTCAAGACGGCACAGGAATGCCGATCCCTGGTTTTTCGCTCAACGATTGCGAACCGCTCACAGGCGACCAGATTTCGCAGAAGGTCGTATGGAAGGCCTCGCTCGCGACGCTTCAGAACAAACCTATCCGCTTGCGGGTTGCAATGCAAAATGCCGATCTGTATGCGTTCCAATTTGGAGCCGAGTAGTGCAGGCGAAACATCATCCATGTCGCGCCCAATAGCGACATCATTACCGAGGATGGTGACAACACCGACGTGTCAACACCGACGTGACGACAATGTTGTCAATAAAAGGAAAGTGATTTGAGCCATTTGCAATCCATCGCTCTATATCCAGAAATCGCTTCTTTTGCCAAAAGAATCATTGGTTTCGAGATTAGTGGGTCATGCGTCGGTGGACTAGAGGGGGCGCTGCAGTGGAGTTTGACGGTTGGGTGGGAGGGGATGCGTGCGTGGGAAACCCTTCTTATGCAGGTTCAATCTGTCGATAACCACCCCGTGTAGTTTTGGTTCGGCGGCAACTTACCAAATCTACTTACTTCTTTGAACGCTTGCATTGATTCACGCGTGCCGTCTCACGTCGCTTGCGCCTTGCAACTTAAAAAACCGCCATCTAGACGAAAAGGATTTCGTGCTTATGAAAAAGACAATGTCGCTCCGACATTCCTCGATAGCGTGCGCAGTGATCGCCGCAACGATTGTCGCAAAATCAACTTCAGTCCATGCGCAAGAGGAAGCGATTCGCAGTGCCAAAGTGGGTCCGCAGTCGGTTTACAGCCAGGCCGATCCTTCCGTCGAGAATGATGGTGAGTATTTCGTTGGTACGCAATCTCCAGCGCCCATTGTCGAGGGAGGACTCGCCACCGAAATGAGCGCCCCAGAGAACCCTCCCGATGCTGAAGCAGCAAAGAAGAAAGCTGCAGCCGAAAAGAAGAAGAAGGAAGAACTGAAAAAGAAAGTAGCGACTGCTTATAAAGATCCGTTCTACCAAAACGATTTCAGCTATCTGAGCAATCCCAACTACCAAGGAAGCCATCTCGGCGAAGGACTCAAGCAGGTACCTATTGGCGATGAAGGCAAGTTGGACATTGGCGGTCAGTATCGCCTTCGATATCACAACGAGCACAACATGCGCGGTGTCGGCTTAAGCGGTCGGGACGACAGCTTTTTGCTGGACCGAACTCGCATCTATGCGGATTACAAGATCACGAAGCGAGCGCGGATTTACGCGGAATTCCTCGACGCAGGAAGTTCTTATGAAAACTTTGCTCCTCGACAAATCGAAGTCCAACGCTTCGACGCACAGAATTTGTTTGGCGACTTGGTTCTTATCGACTCGGAATTGGGCAAGCTTACCGGCCGCGTGGGTCGTCAAGAATTGCTCTTTGGGTCGCAACGACTCCTCTCGCCGCTTGATTGGGCAAACAATCGGCGTCGCTTTGACGGAGGGCGATTGACTTGGAGCAATGAAGACCGAACGACGGATTTACTCCTTGTCCGTCCTGAAAACATCAACTTCACTCGGTTCGATTCACCTAACCAAAATCAAGCGTTGTGGGGAGTCTACAATACCAACAAGATGTTTGAAAATGGTATCGTGGAAACTTATTATCTTGGCTTTGAAGACACTTCGACCAACCTGCATGTTCATACTCTCGGGACCGCATTTAAGGGGGAGGTGGATGGGTTGCTGTGGGACGATGAGTTCGGATATCAATTAGGAAAAAACCCAGATGGCTCCGATATCTCGGCATATTCCCTTACGTTCGGCCTAGGGGCGAAGTCTAAAGGTTCAATGAAACCGACCTTATGGATGTACTATGATTGGGCAAGCGGGGACGATTCTTTGAACAATGGCTGGAACCAACTTTTCCCGTTAGGGCACAAATACCTCGGGTTCATGGACTTGTTCGGACGAAGGAACATTCATGATGTGAACAGTATTCTGACATTCAGTCCGACGGAAAAACTGACTATCCTTGCGTGGTATCACTACTTGTATTTAGCCAACGGAGCACAAGGTCCCTACAACGTCACCAATAGCGCGTTCAATCCAGGTGGAACCGTAGGAAATCGCGATTTGGGGCATGAGATCGATTTGCTGAGCACCTACAAGGTAAGTGCACGCAGCGATTTGGTTCTTGGATACTCGCACTTTTTTGCTGGTAAGTACTACGACACGAGCTTGACCTCCACCGGCGCAGCATTGTTCAACGGCGATGCCGATTTCTTTTATTCGCAATGGCACTACAACTTTTAGTGGCGCCTTGCCGGGGTCGCTTTGGTTTCGTTCGCTCCTAACCTGCCGCTCGCCTTACTTTGGCAATTGCGACAGGATGTGTTCGATTTCTAACATGTCCCGTTGGGATGCCGCATTGTGGAGCCTTCGGGATAGAGTGGCTAAATCTGTTAGTCCAGCGTTGCCAGCGCTTCCGATCATTCGATGCGAGAGGAATTCGAGCCCTGCGTAGTCCCTTTGCAAGAGCATTTTGCGGAGGGAGCAGACGTCGCTCGGAAGTGTTTCAAGAAACGCGTCTGCCAATTTTTGCTTCAGTTGATCAAAATTTTTGAAGTTGTTTGTGGGATTGGCGGGAGCATGTGTCGGAAGAGCGTTTCTCAGCTCCGACAAAGAAATCGGTTTATGAAGAACTCGCACAAAGTCGTTGAGTCGCGGATCCCTATTTTCGGTCGATTGGATTTCCGCCGTAACCAGAAAGATCTGCGTCGAGGAATTCTTGGCTGCGTCCTGGTCGTTCGCTACTAGTTTAGGAAAGTCTAGGCCGTCTCCATCGTTGAGGTTTTTGTCCATCAATACGATGTCGAAGCGATGGCGTCGGAATTTAGCAACGGATCTCTTGAGACTAGAAACCGACATGGATCGATAGCCGAGCAAGCGGAGATAGGACCGCATTACCAATAAGTTGGTTGATGAGTCATCGACGATCAATGCCGTTGGCTTATCGTCGCTTGCACCCTCACTGCCCGTTCCCAGAGGGGTCGAAGGAGCGGTGTGTGGGACTTGTTCCATGGGCCCTTTCTGGTCCTCGATTGGATCGGCGCTTTCGATGGGAAGGGTGACTGCAAAACGACTCCCTCTACCGAGTTCGCTTCTCAGCGAAATCGTACCGTCCAGACTATCCACGATTGCGTGTGTGATTTGCAGTCCTAAGCCCATGCTGCGCCCGAGGGTCGTTGCCTCGGAGGGAGGCCGCGTTCGCGTAAAGCTCTCAAAGATGCGATGTTGATCCTCTTGTGAAATACCGATGCCTGTATCTTCGATGGCAAAGCAAAGCAACGTCTTTGTTGCCTGGACATCTGTCGAGACAACGCAACGGACACTTCCTTGGTGGGTATACCGAATGGCGTTTTGAAAGAGATTGAATAAGACTTGTCGGAGTCGATCGGCATCGATGCGGACAGCGTTCGGGAGAGTCTCTTCTATTTGCAATTCGAAACGAAGTCCTTTTTCGTGCGCGAGTGGACGCATCACGTCGCATGTGCTGCGAATCAGTTGTTCCAGATCGACAACTTGGGGGTGGAGGGCGCATCGTTTTCCTTGTTCGATGCTGTCGACATCCAGCAAATCGTTCACGAGCGACAAGAGGGATGTGGAGGCCTCGTATGCTAAACGCACTTGGTTGCTTTGCTGGGGCTTGAGTTTGGTTTGCTGGACCAAGCATAGCATTCCCAAAATTGCATGGATGGGTGTTCGGAGTTCGTGGCTTACTTTTGCCAGGAATTCCGTTTTGGCCAAGTTGGCTTTTTCGGCAACATCTTTTGCTCGCTCCAGCGCATCGGATGTACTTTGCAATTGGGTGAGTGTACGTCGAAGGGAGGCGACAGCAGGTGAAAAAACGAAAAACCCTTCGAAGATCAGCACTGCGATGGTGGCTGCGAGCAGGGCGGTTTCTATCCATTGCAAGCGATGGACACGTTCGCGAGCTTCGTTTTCAAGCAGCGAGACGATCTGGTCCATGCCCTTTAGGAACGCATCGCTATGGAAGCCCAGTTTGGAAAGGATTGCATCGTTCGATTCGGCAGGCTTTACCGAAACACCGTTTTGAATTTTGGATTCAAGGGTCGCACGCAATGCTTCGAAATGCGGATTCATTTCGTTGAAGAGTAACTGCACGGATGGGCTATTGTTGCCAGGCAACTGCAGTGTCTCCGAGCCTTGCTGTAGTCCCTCGTGGATTTGTGTCCAGGTTTCTAGATCGGATTGAATGCGAGCGAGGAGGTCGTTTGGTTGTGAAGCGTCGGCCGGAGGGTGTTGATTGGAAACTTCGTATTGAAAGGCTAATCGCGTCAGTCGCTGACTGAGCATTCGCTGTCGTCCGGCAATATTGACGATGCGAGAATCGCCCTGAAGTTGGACGATTGCGTTTTGAACAACGGCTTGCCCTCCAATCGTAAGCAAGGCGATTGAGCTGAGCGCCGCCATATAGAGGAATGTCAGACGCTTGGTCAATACGTCGGTTCCGAGTCTCGCGGATTTATGCATTCTCAACGTCCGGTTTCGGTTGCTCTGGCGACGTACCCTCCGCGTCGGGTTGAAATCCCCCATTCATTTTCCTGCGAAGGCTCGTTCGCGTGATTCCTAGGATCTTTGCGGCCTTCGCACGATTTCCTTGTGTGTGCTGCATTACCAGTTGAAGCAGTTGTTGGTCCAAAAGCGATATCGCTTGGTCGTACAAGCGATCGGTGCCCGTCGCTACTTGCTCCTCGACAAACGCGCGAAGATTCCAGGGAGCCATCCAATCGGCGGGCGTGACGTCCGTTTGTTTTTTGCTTGCGGGACGAGCAATTGGGGGTGGGAAATTCAAAGGGACATCCGCATGACTGGGGTTAGCCAGGCCATCGTTCAAAAAGCGAATAAGAGCATCGGTTGCGAGGACGGCACCTCGCGAATCAGTGAGTACACCTTGCAGGACGCTTTTCAGTTCGGCAATGTTGCCGGGCCAGTCGTAATCCTTTAACAACTTGAATGCGGCGCTGCTAACACGCGGCGGTCCCTGTCCCGTTTGCGTTGAGGATACATTCGCAATTCGCTGCATAAAATGGCAAACAAGCAATTCCAAGTCCTCTTGTCGATCTCGCAGAGCCGGGATACGAATCACAAAGGGGCTGACAAAGTAAAAGAGGTCGTTCCGGATGATACCGGATTGGACGAGGTCGCGAATCTTTAGCGAAGTGGCCAAAATCACGCGGGTATTGGCTGGCACGCCGTCGATTGTCTGGCTTTGAAAAAACCTTAGCAAGCGGGATTGAGATGCAATGGACCAACTGTCGATGTCATCGATCATCAACGTTCCACCGGTGCATTCGAGGAGCGCCGGAAGCTTGTTGGCAATGGAGTCTGGGGACGCGGGCAAAGGCCAGTTGCCACCGAACAGCTCGCATTGCAAATCGGCTTCGTCAAATTCTTTGCTTGAAACTTTACGAAAGGGTCCGGAAGCCAGATCTCCATTTTGGTGAATCGCTCTTGCGACCATTTCCTTTCCCGTTCCCACTTCGCCCTCGATCAGTACAGGCGATCGCAAATTCGAGAAGCGTCCGATGCATTTGTAGACCTCCTGCATTCCGCGGCATCGTCCAACCAGAATGTCGCTTTCGCATGGATGGTTGAGGGAGTTATCCACCAAGACGGGGACACGGGTCAAACGTCGGTACTCGACTGCTTCTTCGATCCGTTGGCCGAGCAGATTGAAGTCGATCGGTTTGGATAAATACTCAAACGCGCCTCGCTTCATTGCATCGATTGCGGTTTTGGAGCCCGCTTGGGCGGTGATATAGAGGATCGGGCGCAATCGATCTTGAGCAAGGAAATCCAAGATGCGGTCGATGCCTTGGCCGTCGGGTAGCAAATGATCGAGCAGGACAACATCGATACGCTGTCTGTTGGCGATCAATAATCCTTCAGCAAGGGTGGATGCAGAAAGGATTTTGGTCGATTCGTTTGCGAACAAGTCATGAACAAGGGTATGCATACCCGGGTCGTCATCGACGACGAGCAGTCGCGTGCATTCTCCTTTCATGTTGGACATCATGCCACTCATTCATTGGATCGGCGGAAACGATAAGACCTGGTGCGGGCTTTGCGGCGAGCCGACTTAACATGCGATGGCCGACCAACTTTTGACAGGGACGGTGCCCTATCTCACGGCCAGTTTCGCGGCCAGTTTCGCGGCCGGGAGAGACGACCGCAGGATAGAAGTAACTATAGTCCAATCAGTGTCCGAGCGAAACCCGAGGATGGGCACAAAGTGCTCAGATGGCACTTTGTTGCCCGGTAGTTATTTGTGCGTTCCGTGTGCGGTTGCCCGAGGTTGTTTCGTTGGTGTGCAAAAAAAGCGAGCAGATTTCATTCGCGGATGAATTCAAAGAAAAACCCTAAGGGTTGATAGATCGCCTCAGGGGTGGCTGGGTTGGCTGATACGTTTTCTTTCACCCTCCTGCGTGCCCAAAGCGGTTTGGTACGGCTCGTTTTGTTGGCTCGCAAGATGCGTTAGTAGGGGAGTAGACGCAGTTGGATCGTTTGAGTCCAGCTTGCCAAGCGAGCACGATCCCCATCGCATTTTTGTAGGTTAAAAGCACCCGATGCCGTTTCATCCCATCAAAACAACACGCCGTTCCTTAGTCCAATCTGCTGTGGTTTGCGGCGCGATGGCGAGCCTGTCCAGGTTCCCATCTTTCACACCTGCAATCTATGCATCCGATGCACCGGAAAAAGCGAAAGTCAACTTTGGCTTTATCGCTTTGACCGACTGTTCGCCTCTTGCGATCGCCCATGAAAAGGGTTTGTTCAAGAAGTATGGGATTGCATCCGAAGCGGTGAAGCCAGCCAATTGGGCGGCCGTTAGAGATTCGTTGGTCAAAGGGGATATCGATTGCACTCACATGCTGCTCGGCATGCCGATCGCGAGCACGATGGGGTTGGGCGGGACCAAAGCAGTGCCGATGATTGTTCCGTGGATACTCAATCGGAATGGACAAGCGATCTCATTGAAGACCGAGTGGATAGGTAAGGTTGCGGGAGATCCAAAGAGATTGAAGCCGCTCATAGAGGAATCGAATAAGAAAGGGGTTAAACCTACGTTTGCAATGACCTTTCCGCCCGGGACGCATGCTATGTGGATGCGGTACTACCTAGCTGCCGGTGGAGTGCATCCGGACAAGGATGTGGATTTGATAACCATTCCTCCTCCGCAGATGGTTCAAAACATGAAGGTTGGCAAGATGGATGGATTCTGTGTTGGCGAGCCATGGAACGCTCGTGCGATCGCAGAGAAGGTCGGCTTTACCTCCGTGACCACGCAAGAAATTTGGAAGGACCATCCGGAAAAGGTTTGCGCGTTCACTGCGGAATTCGCAAACAAGAACCCAAAGACCGTCAAGTGTATTCTCAAAGCGGTGCACGAAGCCAGCGTTTGGCTGGATGACCTCAAGAATCGCCCAGAGCAGTGCGACATCGTTTCGCGGGACACCTACATCAAGTGCAACAAAGATCAGATTCTGGGTCGGCTACTCGGAAAACTTGACTACGGCGACGGGCGCAAGAAAGACGATCCGGATTACATGATTTTCAGCACTCGCAACTGCAATTATCCGCAGTTGGCCTATGCGAAGTGGTGGGTCACCCAGTTGCGACGCTGGGGCATGGTTGAGGGAAAGCCTGACTACGAGGGGATTGCCAGCAAGGTAATGCAACCGGGTATCTATGAAGAAGCGATGAAAGAAATTGGTTACGAACACGGAGGTGTCGATAGCTCGCCATGGACCATGCTAGATGGCGTTACCTTCGATCCGAAATCGGATATGGAGGCGTACGCGAAGGGGTTTGCCATCAAGAACATCAAAGGCTAATCGTTAGGTCACGCAGGCTCAAGGACATCCACAAGAAACAGATATGAACGCAAGCAAATTAAACAAGATGTTCGTCGACAACGTCGCATTGCCATCGATTGGCATTGTGGTCTGTCTACTCCTTTGGTGTTTTTTATCATGGGCAACCTGGGACGCCAGCACCAATTCATGCGACTTTCCATCCCCAATCACGACATGGAAAGACAGTGCCAAGTACTTTGCGAGCCCATTCACGCACAACGCCGAAGAAGGCTTTGATGGTATCGGCCTAGAGATATGGAGGTCGTTGGTATTGGTCGGGATGGGTTATGGAATGGCGATCATAGCGGCGGTCCCGATCGGCTTCTTGCTCGGAGGGAGCTATCGTTTTGCGAGGATGTTTGATCCCATTTTCCAAATCCTTCGTCCGATTTCGCCGTTGGCTTGGTTCCCGTTAGCGGGTTTGATCGTGATAGCGATTCGACGTCACAACAAAGAGATCGACGCGACTCAATTGCAGTGCATTTTTACGATTGCCATGTGTTCCGTTTGGCCAACCATTCTCAATACGGCAGTCGGCGTTCGCGCCATCCCGCAGGACTATTTGAATGTAGCAAAGGTGCTACGACTCTCGTCCTTTAAATTGTTTTCCCGAATTCTGTTGCCTGCGACCATGCCTTATATGTTCACAGGATTTCGACTGAGTCTCGGTATTGCATGGCTCGTCATTGTGGCTGCGGAGATGCTTTCTGGAAAGAACGGTATTGGGGCCTTCGTAAACAACCAGTACCAGTCGGGTACGTATGGTCCGATGATTGCCGCGGTGATCGCCATCGGCTTAGTGGGATTTGTTTTGGACCGAGCGATGAATGTCGTCGAGAAGAATTCTACATTGCTATTGAATTGCCCATCGATGGCAATCCGCTTGTTCCATCGGTTGCGAGTTCCCTCATCCGCGTCGTTCGTTTCAAACGAATCAGTTCCAGCGCTGCTGAAAAAGGAGACGTCCGATGCCACTGCTTGAACTGCGTCATGTTTCGAAGGGGTATGGAAAAGGAGCTTCGCGAACGGAAGTGCTTCGCGATATGAATCTGTCGGTCGAGGAGGGGGAATTCGTAGCTATTGTCGGTTACTCTGGGACTGGCAAGACGACGCTGATTTCCGCATTGGCGGGGCTTCGTGCACCAGACTCAGGGCAAGTGTTCATGCGAGGCGAAACGGTCCAGCAGCCTGGGCCGGACCGCGGCGTGGTTTTTCAGAATTATTCACTCCTGCCTTGGCTGACGGTCTTGGAGAACATCCGCTTTGCGGTGGAGCAGGTGCTACCCAATCTGTCTTATGCGGAACAAACGGCGCACTGCGAAAAATACATTGCGATGGTTAAGCTGTCAGCGGCATCGGGCAAGAAGCCGAGCGAACTTTCTGGAGGCATGCGTCAGCGAGTCTCGTTGGCCAGGACGTTGGCGACTCAGCCCAAGGTCTTGTTGATGGACGAGCCGCTCTCGGCGCTCGATGCGTTGACTCGTGGCAAACTTCAACAGGAGATTGTCAGCATCTGGGAACGAGACAGACGGACCGTGGTCTTGATCACAAACGACGTAGACGAAGCCATCTTGATGGCCGATCGCGTCATCCCGCTTGTACCGGGCAATCGCTTGGGATCCACCCTCGGTGAACCGTTCGTTGTCCCGATCGAGAGGCCTCGCACACGCGAATCGGTATCGCACCATCCCGCGTACAAGCCACTTAAAAAGGCCATCGTCGATTTGCTTCTCAATGCGCGTCGCGATTCGTTGCTCATGGATTCCGATCTTCGTCCAAACTCCGGCCTTGTCGCTGTTTCCTAGTTCTCGCTTTAAATGACACCTAGCTTTTCTATGCAAAAAAAGTTCCTTGAATGCTGGCGGCTCCGCAAAGAGTTCAAAACGGACAACGGACTTTTCGTTGCGGTTCGAGATTTCACGCTCAATATGGCAGAGGGGGAGTTTGTCTCTATCATTGGGCACAGTGGGTGCGGCAAGAGCACGGTGCTTTCTATGGTGGCTGGCTTGCATGAACTCAACGGCGGCGGGATGGTTCTCGACAATCACGAGGTGGTCGGGGCGGGGCCAGATCGAGCGGTCGTTTTTCAATCACCGAATTTACTGCCTTGGCTAACCGCGGTTGATAACATCACCTTGGGACTTGAGCAAGTGCTTCCAAACGCGTCCCATTCCCATCGATTGGATCTGGCGAATGACTGGTTAAAGCGGGTGGGATTGGGAAACGCGGCCAACAAGAAGCCCGCCGAGTTAAGCCAGGGAATGCAGCAGCGGGTTGGCATCGCCAGAGCGTTTGCATTGAAGCCGAAGATGCTTTTGCTGGACGAACCGTTTGGAATGTTGGATTCGTTAACACGTCTGGAATTGCAAGATGTATTGCTAGAGGTGTGGAGCACGCATCAAACCACAACGTTGATGGTGACGCATGATGTGGACGAGGCCGTCATGCTGAGCGACCGCATTGTGATGATGACCAATGGTCCTGCCGCCACGATTGGAGACATCCTCTCGATCCCGTTTGAGCGACCTCGCAAGCGAGAAACGGTGATGGAAACGCCCGAGTACATGCATTACCGAGACGAAGTCATTCGATTTTTAGAGCATCCTGCGGAGCGAGTCGCATAGAGAATTGAACGGCACTGTGCACCTCGAGGCATCGAGTCCATCATGTTCGCATCCCTTATTTAAACCATCTCCATCGTTTTTTCACTTATGCCTGTTCCCGTCTTACCCGCATCCCATCACAACCTCCTCGGATTGCTCCTCCACGAGCAGGGGGAATTGAGCGCGGTCGAGCGATTCTCGGACTGGCATGCATCGCAAGCGATGGCAACCTCAACGTACCAAGCGTTGATGCCAGCAACTCCGCTGAAGGATGGTCAGCAGTACGGCTTCGAAGTTGATTTGGATGCATGCAGTGGTTGCAAAGCGTGCGTGGTAGCATGCCACAGTTTGAACGGACTAGAAGAAACCGAGACTTGGCGAAAAGTAGGCGCGCTGGCCAGTCAGAGCCTCACGTCGCTTCCAATCGTTCAGCATGTCACTACGGCCTGTCACCACTGTGTGGATCCAGGTTGCCTCCACGGATGTCCTGTCCAAGCGTACGAGAAGGACCCAGTGACAGGCATTGTACGTCATTTGGATGACCAGTGTTTTGGTTGCAAATACTGCACGATGATGTGTCCCTATGAAGTGCCTCAATACAACGCAACCCTTGGGATTGTTCGTAAATGCGATATGTGCTCGCAGCGGCTGGCGGTTGGTGAAGCGCCAGCATGCGTTCAAGCCTGCCCGAATCAAGCGATTCGCATTGCCATCGTGGATGTAGCGAAAGTGACAGCTACGGCTGCGCACAACCCAGAGGGATCGCTGGTCGCAACGGCACCACTCAGCAGGTTCACTATTCCAACCACCCGCTACGTGTCCCAGCGGATGGCTTTGCAGCCTGAACAAGGAGTTGGGAGCTCCCTGGTTGGGGCTGCGTTGGTTTCGAGCGAATCGACTCGGGATCGAGCGCACGAGGGTCATTTGCCGCTGGTCTTGATGATTGTTTTGACACAAGCGTCCGTGGGAATGTGGGTCGTGTTGGCCGCTGCTGGCTTGTTAGGATTTCGTGACCCAGGATGGTTTGCTGCAGGCATTGCGACGGCGATGGGGATCATTGGAGTCCACGCAGCATTGCTCCATTTGGGCAGACCTTGGTTAGCGTATCGCGCCTTTCTCGGTTGGAGAAGGAGTTGGTTGAGCAGAGAAGCGATTGCATTTGGATTGTATATGGGGTTGGCAGTCGGAGCTGTCGCGTGCAAGTTTTATTGGGGAGATGGAGCGGATGCGAGCATGCTCCGGCAGTTGGATCGCATCGTCGCGGCGGGTGGCATGGTTGCTGTCGCATGCACGGGGATGATCTACATAGCGACAGGTCGCCAGCTATGGGGCAGCATGCGAACAGGTACGGATTTTGCACTGTCGACGGTAGGTCTTGGGCTGGTCGGCGCGAACGCGTGTATGAACGGACTCCCCAGCAGCACATTAGCGATCGGAGTTTTTTGTTCGATTGGGGCTGTGTGGGCAAAAGGAATCGATTTTCTCCGCGGCAACGCACCTCGCGGTCGATGGGAGGATTTTTCAGCGCGCAGCGGGCGTGTGGTTCGTGCGGAGTTGGGCCGGCAATGGGCCGTGTTATGGTTGTTTCATAGCGTTTGCATAGTCGCCGCCGTAGGTTTGGCGTCGGTCGCTTGGGAGCCCGCGTTTTCAAACTTAAGAGTCGCCATTTTTGCCGCATGCCTTGCTGCACAAGGCATTCACCGGTGGATCTACTTTGCATCGGTCGTGTACCGCCGAATGCCCGGGGCCAGTACATGATCCCGAGTCTCCTACAAAAAACAGGTCCACTGACCGATCGGTTGCTCTTAGATCCGAATACAAGCGGTCTTGGCTCGCTGCCGATCGCACAAGTGCCGGATACGACGACCACAATGGTGTGCGGTTATTGCTCAACGGGCTGTGGACTTGCGGTGCAT
>JANODW010000053.1:0-6254 GCA_031412875.1 Pirellula sp.
GGCGATCCAACATGGCTATTCGAATGTTGGCCCGAACGGAGCTTGCTGGATGGGCAATGGATCGAAGTAAAGCACTCCCAGGGAACATCGCAAGGTCTCTGTTTGGGGATCAACGCGTCCGGCGCGATCCTCATCCAAAACGAACAACTGGAGGTCATTGAAGTGATCGCGGGGACAGTGCAATCCTTTAAACCGATGGAGCGCTGAACGAGCCCATCGGACAAAAGAGAGTACCATTCAGCTTGGAGAACAAAGCCTGAGAGCTAAGCCAGAAAACTAATCTAAGCATGTCGGTAGGAGTACTTCGGGTCAATAATGCTTTGAAAATTGAGCCTAAGGCTCAAGCGGTATGTCTCAATAAGCCACTCAATAAACAAACGTGCGTTTCACTCAATGATTCGTGCCGATGTGCTTAGAGAGAGAAGCGGCCTCCCATCAGCTTGGGGGCTTTGAATTGCTTTCTGAGCTTGGCCAACTCTTTGTTTGCGAGTTCTTCGTTTTCTTTGGCTTTGTCGGTCAGTCCCAAGGTCCTTTGCAGGTCCGCGAGCTTTCGCAAGGACAGGATCAATGCATGGCTATAAGCGGCAATGTCGGAATAGCGATCGACGAGATCGCGTCGAATTGCGACCGCTTCGATGAGCAGTTCCTCACCACGCTTGGGAGTCGCTCCCACGCTGAGTTTTGCGAGGATCGATGCTTTCAGGGCTCGATACTCGGGGACGTGGGGATTCTCTCGGGAGATTTCTTCGCTGATTCTGAGCGCTTCTGTACAACGCTGCAGGTCCAAGGGCCGTTGCCCTACGTTTTTGCTCAGAGTGTCTGCCAACTCATACTTGAATGCGGCGGAATCGGGATGCGATCTGATGAGCGATTCGAACAACTCGATGGATCGGCGCAGCGCTTCGTCGGCCCTAGGTGCATCCTTCATGACGCGCGCGATGCGGGACTCATCTCGCAGGGCCCTACCCATGACCACTTGATAGGGGACGTTATCGGGAGACTCCGACACAAGCTGCTTCAAGAGGGTCAAGGCCTCAGCATTGGCATCTACGACTCGCTTTAGCCTCGCAGCCTGATCCGCCATAAAAACGTCTGGGGGCGGGAAAGGGCGTCCTGTCCCCAATCGAGTGGTTCGCAATCGAGCTTCCTCACCCATTTGCAGAGCGATGGTTCCTATGCCGTTGAGCAATCTTGCCAACGCAAAACGGCCTTCCGCAGATTGGCTCACTGCGGGCGACTGCCTCAGCAAACTGCGAGCTTCATCGAGTTCGTTGAGGGATTTGGGGATTTGCCCACGTTTGGCAAAGAGCATGAGCCGTTCGGTGTAGATCGCCATCATGGGCAGGACGACTTCGATTTGGTCCGGCCTTTGTTCGAGGATGGAGCGGAATGCATCCATCGCTTTTTGGTAAGAGATTGCAGCCTTGTCCAATTGTCCAAGTTTGTTTTGGATATCGGCGACTCTCTGTCGACCGACTGCCGATTCGATGCGCAGGTCCTTGGCGTTTTCTTCCGAGAACTGATCGAAGAATTCCAGGAGCGACTCCAACAACGCCACGTCCGCTTGACTCAACGTTGCGTCCGCAAATTCCCCTATTTCCTCATCGGCAAGCTCGCTGCCCAAGGAGATGGCACTCCCTCGCGAGGCGATGTTGGCGGTGATTTGATCAAACGCTTTCATCGCCAGTTCGAGATTTTTTTCCGCTCGTGCCTGCTCCTGTTCGACTTGCGAGAGAGCAGCCGCCTTGGCCTTGAGATTGTTTTCAGCCCGTTCAAATTGGGCGCCGATCTCTCGGATCGCACGCTGCTGTTGGCGGTTCCAGATACCGAGCAAACCGGCGATCAAGACCAGCAGCAAAAGGGTGGCGGATGCGAGGACAGCGATGGTTGGATTTCGACGTCCCCAGCGGACCAGCGTTTCTGCCAGGGTCGCTCGACGGGCTAAGATGGGCCGATCGTCCACGAAACGTCGCAGGTCTTCTTCCAATTCGCTGGCTCTCTGATATCGGTCCCCGGGCGCGTAGGCACACGCCTTGAGGGTGATCGTGGCCAAGTCGGGAGGGATATTGGGCTGGATGGAACGGGGATTGCGTACGACGGAATTCCGCTCGGGATCCAGCAAACGCAGCTTGGGGGATTCGATGGCCGGTTTGAGGGTCAACAGTTCGAATAACGTTAAGCCCAAACTGTAAATATCGACCCTCGCGTCCCCCGTTCCAGCGATTTGTTCGGGAGCCATATAGCGAAGCGTGCCCAGAATTTCACCGGTCTGGGTTTCCGCATCCAGATCGGTGCGTCGAGCCAATCCAAAGTCCGTGATCCAGACCGTCCCTTCGCGGTCGAGCAAAAGATTAGCGGGCTTGATGTCGCGATGGAGCACTCGCTGATGATGCGCATAGCTGAGCGCGTTGGCTGTGTTGGCGATCGTCCTGGCCACGTTGCGGTAGTACTCGCGTGTGAGTTTCGAATTCCCCGTTTGGTCGGATGCACGCCCCGTGTTTTCAAGGCGTTCCAAACTGTGTGGATCGATTCGCATCGTCGACTCGGGAGTGGGCTCCATGACCGTGAGGGGCTTGCATCCGTCTTCGCAGGCTTTGGCGTCGGGCAAGTTTGCGTTTGGCATGTTTGCGTTGGGCACGTTTGCGTTGGGCAATGGATGCGTCGCAGAAGGAATCTCAACAGAGAAGGGCGCTGCGGTTTCGGTGTTTGGCCTGCTGAGCATCCGATGCGCCGCTTCCCCTATGACAGTGGAATCGATGGCATTGTTGCGGAGGCAATCGATAACATCGTGAAGCGTCACGCCATCGATCAGTTGCATGGCATAGTATTGCAGGCCGTGATCTTCGCCAATGCCGTAGATAGGAACGATATTCGTATGATGCAAGCTGGCTGCGGCTTCGGCTTCGCGACGAAAGCGAGTTCCATGTTTGCTGTTGCCGGAGATCGAACCGTTGATCACTTTCAACGCGACTGGGCGATTCAAGGAACGTTGAACGGCTTCGTAGACGACACCCATCCCTCCGCGACCTACTTCGCGTAGGATATCGAAATCGCCGAGCGACGTTGGTACACCGGATGCGTTGGGTAGCCGAGGGTGGGATTCGCTCCGCTTTCTCGCTTGATCGTCGTTGCTGGACACGCGTTCGATCAAGGCGATGGAGGGAAGCACCGCTCGAAGCACCTCGGAGTGCTCGGGGTAACGCGATGCGTATTCCTCGATCGTGGGTGTTTCACCGGCACGCAATCGCGACGCGAATTCTTCGGCGAGGACCTCGACCGGATGCCTATCGTCAGTGGATTCGCTACGGGTCATTTGGGCGGCCTGCGGGAGGGAAGCGCGTTTAAGATTTCGGCTAGTTTGGAAGCCGCCCGGACATAGCGATTGCTGGCCGCGGTTGTCGAGATTTCCAGGACTTCGGCTACCTGTTGGTTGGTGAGGTGCTCAAAGTGGCGCATCGCGATGACTTCTCGATCGGTCTCATTCATGGATTCCAAGGCCAATTGCAATTGCTGAAGCTCCTCTTCACGCACGGCCACGCCGCTCGGCGAAGTTTTGTCATCCAATAGGAATCTCGCGATGGAGATACTGGTGGTGTGGCCGTAGGGCGCCGAAGCCAACGGCATTTCGCGATTGGCATCCCGTTTCTCTCGAGTGTGATTGCGATGAGCGTCGATAAGCGTTTGCATCGTTTTTTGACGGATCCACACAAAGAATGAAACCGTCGATCCCTCAATAAATTCGTGAATCCGACGCGAAATTTCGAAGTAAGCTTCTTGCAGTATATCGGCCGGATCGAGACGACTACGCAAAATGGGGGCCATACGAAACGAAACAATGCGCTCGAGTTTTTCCTGATGGAGGGACAGCAGGTCGGCCAAGGCTTTTGGTCCTCCCGCTGCCAAAAGTGCTCGTTCTTCCGAAAAGGAGGCGTCTTGAGGATTTTCCATCCCAAGGAGTCGTTTCTTGTAAAATCCTAAGTAGCTTGGGAAATTTTCCCGAAATTGCATGTGGATTGTCATTCCACGGCGTCGGTATCCCAATGTAGGACATACCAATGTACGACCGATCTTAAAACGCAATCCACCCTATTCAGAATAAGGAATGTAACCGTGAAATTCAATTTGCAATTGCTTGCCGTGCTTGTCTCTGCCGCTTTTCCCATCATGGCGTCGGGCCAAGAGGAAGGCAAAGACCGGGCGGCTCTCCGTCGGGCAAACATGCAACGTCCAGGTGCTGGACCCGAAGCAGGTGGTTTTCCAGGCGGACCAATGGCCATGCTATCTATGCTGCCTTTGATGAAGGCTCTCGATGCCGATCAGGACGGTTCTCTGTCCGCCAGCGAAATTGCCAACGCCTCCAAAACCCTGATGCAATTGGACAAGAACGGAGATGGGACCATCAGTCCAGATGAAATGCGTCCGGATCCCAGCACCATGCAAGGCGGAATGGCAGGCGCTGGCCCTGGCCCCAACGGTCCCATGATGGGAAAGCTTTTTGAAGCCCGCGACAAAAATGGAGATGGCAAACTCTCCGGAGACGAAATCCCAGAACGCATTCAAGACAAAATGAAAGTGATCGACAAAGATGGTGATGGTTCAATCACCAAAGCGGAGTTCGCATCGGCTGCCGCTCGCATGGGAGATGGCCTTGAGGGAAAGAAACCCATGAAAGACGGGAATAGCAGCGGCGGGGTCAAACCCAAACGCCCAACCGAATAGTAAACCTTCTTCCGTCCCATCCACCTTATCGAGTACTCCATCGATGAACCTTTCCACTGGATCTCTCGCTTGTCGACTCCTAGCTCCCCCCAGGAGCTCGACGTATGCTGCTTCGTTTTGCTCGGCGCTCACGGGAGCGCTAATGTGGGGATTGGTGGCTTTGGGCGCGCCGGCCTGGAGCCAGGAGGACCAGCCGCTCTCGAAAGAGAGTGTTCAGTTTTTCGAAGCAAAGATCCGACCCGTTTTAATCGAGCACTGTTATCGCTGCCATTCGAGCGAGGGCCAAGGCATTCGCGGAGGCTTGTCGGTGGAAAACAGAGACGCGCTTTTGGCCGGGGGTGAATCGGGACCAGCCATCGTGCCTGGCGATCTGTCCGAGAGTCTGCTCTGGAACGCGATCAACTACCAAGATTTCAAAATGCCACCCAAAACCCCGCTCCCCAAGGCGGTCATTGCCGATTTTCGCAAGTGGATCGAGATGGGTGCTCCCGATCCCCGTGTCAACTCCGGGGTGATCATTCACACCAAGGTGACCCCCGAAGATATCGCCAAGGGCAAGGAGTTTTGGGCCTTTCAACCACCCGTCCAACAACCATCCCAATCATCCAAGCATTCCGAATGGGCCATCACGGAGGTCGATCGGCATGTCGCACAATCCTGGGACCCCCACGGCCTCACGCCCGCCGCCGATGCAGAGCCGGCCACGCTCGTTCGGCGTCTTTATTTCGATCTCATCGGACTGCCGCCGACCGTCAAAGAGCTCGACAGTTTCGTTGCTAGCTGGAAGCTCAGTCCCGATTCAGCTATCGGGCAAACCGTCGATGAATTGCTGAAACGCCCTCAATTCGGCGAACGCTGGGGACGCCATTGGCTCGACGTCGCAAGGTATGCCGAATCCAGCGGCAAAGAAGTCGACATTACATTCCCCAATGCCTGGCGCTATCGCAACTACGTCATCGATGCGTTCAACAAAGACAAACCGTACGACCAGTTCATTCGAGAGCAAATCGCGGGCGATTTGATCCCGACCCAAGATGACAAAAAGTTCGCGGAGCAATTGATCGCAACCGGCTTCTTGGCAATCGGCCCCAAGACGCTGATCGAGCGCAACCCACGGCAATTTCAAGCGGACTTGATCGATGAGCAAATCGACACCACGACCCGTGTCATTCTTGGCGTGTCCGTTGCATGTGCCCGATGCCATGACCACAAATTCGATCCGATCCCGCAAACCGATTACTATGCGCTCGCCGGTATCTTTCAAAGTACCGAGACCATGTTTGGCGGACTGCGCAGTCAACGCTCTCGGCAAGAGAGCAACCTGATCATTCTGCCATTAGACGATCCGAACCCCAATGACAAACCCCTTTCCAAAGCCGAGGTGGCTGCACTCAGAAAACAATTGGATGAACGGGAAAAGGAGTATGCCGAAGCGCGACGCGCACAACGGATGCCCGAGAAATCCAAAGAGGGTAAGGAGACTCGATCGAGCTTTCTGAGCATCGCTATCCTCGATCAATTGATCTCTCAAATCA
>JANODW010000054.1:0-8310 GCA_031412875.1 Pirellula sp.
ACGACACGCAGGGTGACCGTGCGATCGGCATTGATATTCGGAGTGATCAAGAGAGACTGACCGACGTCTCGCAGTTCGGTGATCGGAGTTGCAGCGACGGCACCGTTGACAGCAGTGAGGCTTGCGACCACTTGCGATGGGGTAAAGCCGATAGTGAAGGGCAGCGTGTCCCCTACAAAAATGCGACTGACTTCGTTATTTGCTGTCAAGATGAGAGGTGTTGCCAGCGCCGTGACTCGATTTTTGCTTTGAAGCAGTTGCATTCGAAATTGAAAATTGTCGTCTACCATTTGAAAGGACAGAGCCCCGGGCACTTGGCCGGCCACACTGGACGTCAAGCTACGCGACGCGGAGGACGCACCGGGGAAACTCGGATTGAGATTGCCATCGGAAATCGCGCCGGCAACTCCATCCCGCTTGGTGAAGTATTCGAAGGCCGAATTGAGGCCGTCGGTAAGGTGAACTCTCAATACCTTAACCTCCAGCAGAACCGTAGGCGTTGGCACGTCTAGCTGTTTGATCAAATGCTCGATCTGTTCCATCGAACGCAGATCACCGGTGCGAACAATAATCTGATTGTTGCGACGAATCGTGGAAACATAAATGGTCGCGGCCTTGCGTTCCAACAGGTCGCTACGGTCGTTGTCCGTGATGCGGCCTTGGTCAACCAACTGGTTCTCCAACCGTTGGATGTCGTTCGCGGATAAGTCACTGAGAGGTCGGTTGTCGCCATTGGCATCAACTGGGTGGAACGAAGGATTTCGAAATCGATTAGCGGCGGATCCGTTGGCCGACTGCATTCCTGTATTTCCGAAGGGATCTCCCGACATTCCGTTGCCATAGCCATTCGCCCCGACCAAGCCATTGGAATTGCCTCCTCCACCCGAACCACGCAATGGCATGGAGTTGGAACCGGCACCTCCTCGTCGTCCCAAACCGGACTGGGACGCGTTGTCGACGGCGCCAAGACCGAGTGCTCTGCCGTCGACAAGATCAAAACGACTAAATCGCTGCGATAGATCTGCCAAGTCGGTTTGGTCGCTGTTAGCTGCATTGTATTGCACTCGCGATCCCAAAATCTGTTGGATGACTTGCGCGACTGCGACGGGATTGGGGTAGAGAAGCGTAAATACCTTGGTTTCTTCCTCCCGAAAATTGGATAGGTCTCGCTCGTACTCGCGAGAGGTAGCGATGCGGATGATTCCTGAGTGTTCGTCTTTGCGATAGAACAGTCCGTTTGATTTGGTAATCGCATCGAGCGCGTCGATAGCGGAAACGCGTTTGAGAAAAGCCGTGACGCGGGTTTTGCCCGCTTCGGCGGAATGGATAATGTTTAGACCGGTTTCTTCGGAAAACACCTTCATCGCATCGGCCATCGAAACGTCATCAAACTGGACTTGCCGAAGGATTTTTTGAGAGCCCATTCGCACTTCGACTTTGGCATCTTCACCGAGCACAACAATTTCTTTACCTACCAGCTCCCGTTCCACCGACGGCAATGGTTTGGGCAACAAAGCGAGTGGTTCGTTTCGCTTCGGTGGCTCTTGGTCGCCAAGGTTTGCAGACAAAGAAGAAGAGAATGCGCATACCATACAGCAGATAGCAGTTAACCCTCGGAATTGCATCTTAGGGTTTGTCATACTCGGACTTCCTGTTCATTGCGAGACGGCGTCCTGCCATCTTGTCTCAAGCTGTATCGACTAGGGGATTTGGTTCAAACAGGGAAACTTTAACGCGCATCCTCTTTTGCACACTCTCCATTCCATTTTGCACACTGACGGACAGAGGAAGTCGATGCCGAAAATTGCATGCAGTGCAAACCACGCAATCCACCCATTTTATCAAAGCTGTATGCTTTGTGCTGAATTCACGGTGCTACAGTTCTCCGATTGCACACCAGTGCCCGGCAAGTTGGTCATCGCTCGATTCGTTGAAACCGGCGAAGCGAGCGAATTAACAGTCATGCTGCATTGAATCACAAGCTGTTTCAATTTTGTTGGAGAGAAAGACGCAAAAATGTTAAAACGTTTTAGTAAAGACAGAAATCGCAAGGGCTTTACCCTGATTGAGCTCATCGTTGTGCTCTTTATCTTGGTGGGACTCGCGGCCTTGATCATTCCTACCGTCAGCGGGCTCGTTAGTAGAACAACTGCGAGCACTTCCGCATCGAGTATCGGGAATGTAGCCAACGCGATCCAACGGTACGAAGCTCAGTTCATGACCTATCCAGACAACTTCGATAGTCTGAAAACCAATTTGACCGGAACCAATCTGGATACGTTGGACGCTGCATTCATCTCAGCGACCGCCAACGTTACATTATCCGCTCCGACACTCGTTCCTTTGTCCGCGGCGGGAATCACTTCCGTTGGAGTTCATACCGTGGGTGACGGCAGCTACGTTCAGGCAACTCCGACAGCACTCACGGCAACAACCGTATTGCGAGGACCGACGGCTCTTACTCAGGAAGCACTGGGAATTGAGAAGACGGGCGTTGCTGGCAAGTATGTTCTCCTGGGTGTTGGCTCGATCACCGATATGAAGGGACGCACCATGATGGAGCCTCCGGTTGCATTTCCATCGGATGGTACCATCAACCCGGTCTCCACCTATCGCCGATTCATGGCCATATTCCAAATTACGGATGGTACGAACCCATTGGTTCGTGCAAAACTCGTGGGCGTTTTGGCTCCCGATGCTAGCAGCGTCTCCACCGAATTAGGCAACTACTTTACTCTGACCCAGCCAAACAACTAATAGTTTAGGGTGTTCCCAGGAACTATCATGTCTCTACGCAAGGCATTTACCATCGGCGAGATGATCGTAGTGCTCTGTTTAGTAGCAGCGCTTGCTAGCCTAACACTTCCGATTTTGAGCGGCACCGTGAACTTGGCCGCTACCTCTACCACGCAATCCACTCTCAGGCAGTTGGCCCATGCGACCGGCCAGTACTGGTCCGATTGCAAATCCGTGCCATTGGATGGCATTGCCACCGTCGCAAACGAGTCCACGCGCTTTCAAGTTCGGTGGCTATTTAGAAACCCGCAGGACGACTCATCGAATACCAGTTTTAATATAAATAGTGCTATCGGCTGGAATGGACCTTACCTCTTGTGCTCCACCGGTAGTCCGACTTTCTTTGGCGACGTGACGATCATCGACGCATGGAACCATCCCATCGTAATGCAAGACGTCAGTTCAACCGCTGCCTTGCGCGATGTAAGGATTGTGTCGGGGGGCCCGAATGGATTGATCGATATTCCTAGTGGTTCTGCAACGTCCACACTGAACGCATCCAACATTGGAGACGATCTGTATGTCGCGCTTCAATTGCGTTAATCCAGGGCGCCCCTATCGGCTGGGGCTCACCCTATTGGAGTTGATCGTTGTGCTGTCGATCCTAGCAGTGCTCGCGAGCGTTGCTGTGCAATCTTTGGACCCGATTGCGAACCAATCGCGGTATGAATCCAGCCAACAGTTGCTCGATGGCATTCGCTCCGCCATCGTCAAGGTTCCCAATGCCAACGTCGCAACCCGCTCCAGTCTGATTTCTGGGTACGTTGCGGACACCGGGTTGCTACCAGGTTCCTTGGGCGATCTTCAAGTGAAGCCAGTGGCGCTCGTCGCCTACGGAACACAGTCGTTCGACTCCGATCGCGATCTCACGAATGACATAACCGTGTCGCGCGGATGGAACGGACCCTACCTGCAACTCGGCGCCGGTCGTACCACTATTCTGGATGGCTGGGGAAACCCGTTGAGTTTGCTCAACAGCTCCGGTTCGCTGACGATTTCATCCCTCGGTTCCGACAATGATTCAATCGTTCCAGAAGATGGCTACCAAGCTAATATCTCCGTCAACATACCTCTCCAGTCGTATACGGGCGACGTTGTTTTTCGACTCTATGCAATCAGTATCGCGACCGGCGTTCGCGTGGACGCAACAGAGGCGAATCTGCTCGATGGAATTGCATCGCCGCCGGCGGGCACCAAGAGAGCAGGAGTGCTCTTTTACGGAACGAATGCTGCGGGTGGCAGCAGCGGTACGATCGAGGAGTCGATGTGCGTGGTCGGGTTGACGGGAAGCTTTGATTACCGCTTGACCAACACAGTCTGCGGCAAAGGGGCTGCGCGGGCCGTTTTCTGGGTCGACTCGAACAATGATTCCCTCATATCCACGGGCGAAACCATCCTTCGCAAAAGCTATGCGTTCGTTTTTGAAATCGTTCCGGGAATCGAAAACAGATTCGACATGGAGCTGAGATGACTAATCACTAGTCCTCGATACGAATATGTCCCAGACCACGCTCGCACTTGTCACTAGTCGCCTGATTGCCCGGATCGATATCGATCCCCGTGCAGCATCGAAGATTCTGCGGATCGAGGTCAAATCGCGTACCGATAACGCTTCCTGGTTGGCTCTCGTCGACTCCGCACTCGCGATGGGTACGCGAAGACCACGCCAAGTTTGGCTATTTTCTGAGGCCTTCTGGACGGGTCGCATTCGCATTCCTTACGATCTGCATGGATGGGCGAATAGCGACGAACTGAACCAAGCCGCAATGCTGGAGGCCGAAACGCTTTCGGGTATTCCCGCCTTTGAATCCAAATTGGCGATGGTAAGGATCGCTGGCGAGGGGCAAACCGATCCTGAGTACTGGGCGACCCAAATCGAGGACTCGGACTTTAGGCAGATCGATCAGGCGTTCCAGGCTGCCAACGTGTCTTGGTCGGGAATGGCTCATCCCTACATGCACGCGCCTGAGCGTGTCGACGATGGCGATCCGAACGTATTGCAATTATCAGATGAATTGGCGATCCGAAATTGGGCGGAAGAGATCGCACAACGGCTGCGTAAAAAAGAACGGGATTTCCCTGTCTTAGCGCCTCCGGCGATGGTTCTATCGCAACAAACGCAAACGCGATGGGCTGCGTTCTTTGCCGTCGTCAGTATTGCTGTGTGTGTCTTCCTCTATGCAAACGCGCGCGACACGTTAAGGCAAATAGAGCAGTCTACGCAGAACTTAACGAAACAGATGGAGGAGTCAGAGCAGCTTCAACTCGCATTGCAAAAATCCGAGTTGCGAATGTCAGAGAATCGCAAATTGCTGTTATCCGATCAAGTCCGCTATGGAGAACTCGCGAATCTGGCCGAGGTCAATCGATTCAACGCTTTGCTTAGGCAAGGCCATTGCTCCAATCTCATCGAAGCGATCGCTGCGTCGGCAGACCAAGACAGTTGGCTGCAAGCGATTGAGTCGGAGTCAGGCAAGTCTTCGCTCGTGGGCATTGCGCTCAGCGAGGCATCGGCCCATCGCTTTGCCAGCGACTTATCGATGCAAGCTTGTTTGGTTGGCCATGCCATTGGACCCGCGCAAACGAGAGCCATGGCGGATGGACTTTTCGAATTCGTGATCACCGTGGAAACCGTCGCGGCCAGATCTCAATCGCTCGCTAGCCAGAAGTCCACGCCATGACTTCTACTGCTGAACGTCGGTCCATTGTCGTTGGTCGCATCGCCTGTCCGGCAATTCTTATCGCCATTGCATTCGCATGGTTCTATTGGATCCCAACGCAAAGACTCATTCACCATCGTGGCATCGATCTGGAAAAGCGCATCGGAATCGCAGCCGAATCGCTCAAGGCAATCCCGTCCGTCAACGCTAAACTTGCGTCTCTCCAGACAGAGATGGCTGCCATAGCGGCCGAACGCCAACAGGTTCAGATCCAGACCGAATCGCTCACGGCCCAGCCTTGGCGAAACGCCTCCAGCCCCGTCGAAAAGCGTACCGCTGCAAAGGCAGTTGCATCGACGTTGGACCTGCTGCGATGCAACGGATTGGATTGCATCGAAAGTGGCTGGAACGCGAGGCTGCATGGCAAAGAGCAACCGTCGATTCCGACGGCTTCCAACGTTCCGGTCCATCCTACAAACCAGTCAGCAAACTCGACAGCAAACGCGATTAGGGAATCAATGCCGGCAACCTACCGCATTCGGCTGCTGGGCCGCTTTGATGACGTCCGACGCGCGCTTGCTGCGCTGCAATCGAACCTGCCGAGTGTGCTCGTACTGACAATCGACATGGAACTGTCCCAACCCTTGTCCGACCAGCGCGCTTGGACGCTCCATATCCTCCCATGAAATCAAATCCTCCCATCCATCTTCCGAGCGGCGTTGATATGCAATCCTTGATTGACAAAACCGATCGTGTAGAAATGTTATTGAACAAAGTTCTAACGGAAACTCTCCCCTCGGAGTTGAACCTCGATCAGGTTCGGATCGACCCCACTTGGTCCGCCAGAGTTCCTGCTCCGTTCGCGATCCGGCGCAAGATCCTGCCCCTTTGCAGCATGAACGGAGTGGTTCAGATTGCAGTGGCACGAACGATCGGTCCAGCCTCTGATTCTGCCCAGGACCAAGCCCTCGATGCTACGAGCACGCGCGCATTGTCCGGTTACCTTGGCTGCCCCTTCGTCACCGTGGTCGCTGAGCCAACGTCGCTCAAACGGGCGATCGCACGCGTTTATGGAACCCTCGCTGCACACGCTTCCGCTGAGAAACAAACGCTTGCGGCACGCGACCATCCAGAGGAGCCATCGAACGCTAATATTTCGCTGGTCGATCAAATGATTCAAACAGCCGTGCAGCAAAACGCGTCGGATATTCACCTGACTCCGAGCGAGCGAACTCTCAAAATCCAGTTTCGAATCGATGGAGTTCTCGAAACATACCGAGACATTCCAATCGAATCCCAGAATGGTCTTGTCAATCGATTGAAGGTCCTGGCGGAATTGGATATTGCCGAAAAACGATCGCCCCAAGATGGAAGCTTCTCGGTTAACATCGCGAGCAACTCAGATAAAAAGGACAAACGGCTCGACGTAAGGCTGGCGACGCTTCCTACGCGTTTTGGGGAACGATTGACCATGCGTTTGCTCGGGGGGATGGGAGCTAGCGGACAACCGTTTGGCATAACAAATCTAGGGATGCGTCAAAACGACCAGCGCGTCTTTGAGAGCGCGCTTGCCAAACCGCACGGCTTGGTGCTGCTGACGGGGCCGACGGGCAGTGGGAAATCAACAACGCTGTATGCCGCCATCTCCGAACTCATGAACAAGCAGCGAGGGAATATCATTACCGTCGAGGACCCCATCGAATATGAGGTTCCGGGGATTTCGCAGGTTCAAGTGGACGGAACGGATCGGCTCAGTTTTAGCAAAGCCCTACGAAGCTTATTGCGACACGATCCCGACGTTATCATGATAGGCGAAATACGGGATGCTGAGTCGGCAAGTGTTGCGGTCAAGGCTTCGCTGACAGGACACCTCGTTCTTAGCACGCTGCATACGAATACTGCCGTCGGGGTGGTCAATCGATTGGTAGACATGGGGGTTGAGCGGTTTCTGATTGCTGCGACCCTTCGGTTGTCGATGGCGCAACGTCTTGTTCGAAAACTGTGTCGTCACTGCGGGGATAGGCGTCCGTTGACTTCCCTGGAATCAAACTCGCTGCGTTGTCCGGAATTCCAAGGGTCTTTGGTTTCGGACGCTGCAGGATGTGTTTACTGCGCCGGTCGAGGGTATGCCGGACGTGTTGCCCTCTTTGAAATGATGGAATGCACAGAAACGGTTTCAAGTCAGATCGGGAGCGGAATCGCTGAACAAGAGCTTTGGTCGACCGCCTATGCAGGGAACCAATCGTCCCTCATCGACGATGGGATCGCCAAGTTGCTTTCTGGCCAAACGACGGTATCGGAACTGTTATCGGCAATCTGCGATTGGAATCCCTCATGATGCGATTCAGTTACATAGCGAGAGACCATCGCGGATCGCTTACGCGAGGGTCGGTGAGCGCGCCGTCGAGAGTTTTGGCTCAGGCGCAGTTGAAACGGGATGGCTCGCATCCATTGAGCATCTCTGCTATTCACGAAGAGGATTCGCTATTCCAGCGCATCCGCCGTTTGTCGTTGCGAGATCTGCGTAGGCCCCGTTCACGCGATGCTGAACTTGCTTTGCAACAACTTGCGTTGATGACTCGTAGCGGGTTAGGAATCGTAGCTGCGCTCAAATCGATCGCGGAGCAAAGCCGATCAAAAGCGTTTGAAACGATCTTGCAGCAGATCGTCATCGATTTGCAAAACGGGAAATCCCTCCATGTGGCCATGGCGAAGCATCGCGTCTTTCCTCGTGTCTTGATCCGCCTGATCGAGGTTGGAGAAGCGACAGGGGATTTGGCGCAAGCTATGGATCAGGGAGCCAAACAGATGGCGCATCACCGAAAGCGCAATGCGGCCATCGTGTCCATGCTTG
>JANODW010000055.1:0-3357 GCA_031412875.1 Pirellula sp.
TAGGGTGGGATGCGGATGGCTCTTAACTGGTCCTCTATCGCTAGTACTTGGTCGAGGTACTCTTGCGTGAGTCGCTTGGGGGCCTGCAAAATGATGTCCCAAACTCCCGCTCCCCCAAGTTCTTTTTCGACGGCCCGATACGCTAACACCAGCGGTGCGTTTGGATTGAAATTCTTTATGAAGTCAGTTTCTACGGTAAGCCGCAACGATCCCATTACGGATACGATCAGCACCGCAACCGAAACGCCGGCTACCCACGATGCCGACTTGGTTACCTTCTCCATCACTCTCAATAACAACGCCTTGAGCGGGGCATCGCCCGGTATTTGACGCAGTCCAAACGCTAGTCCCAAATAGCCTGCTGCACGCTTCGGGGCGAGCGGGATGAGCGCGAGTGTGGGAACCAAAAAAAAGATTCCACAGAGGACCACCAACGAGCCTATCGCCATCATGCATCCGTAATCTTGCACGGGACCTACTTTGGCAAAAGACAAAGAAGCAAATCCGATCGCGTCGGTAATGCACGCCCAAAAAATAGGTCGCCACAGATTCTTCATCGATCGCGCTAACGCTTGCTCGGGTCCCAAGGAAGCGTTGAGAGCTTGTTGATAACCGAGCATCCAGTGCATGGTCGTCGCGACTCCCACTACCGTAATGATCGAGGCAAGCATCGACGATACCATGGTCAAATCCCATGCCATCCAATAGAGCACCCCTCGCGTCACGACCAAGGACCATTGCACCACCGCGATCGAGAGGATCGCCCAACGCAACGAACGAAAACCAATCAGTACCAGCAATGCGAGGCTAACCGTCGAGACGACACTCAATCGAGCGCCATCCCTCTCAATTTCATCGAATCCCTCCTCCACCATGACCGGTTGCCCCACCAGCATGCCGCTCTCCAACCCCATCTGTCCCAGCGAATTCGCAATGCCTCGAAGAGCGATCAGGGTTTGACTGGTCGATGTCTGGCTAGCGCTCGAGGTTTTCAGCAAACAAGCGATTGCGATCAAATCGCTGTCGCGGCTATGTGTCTGACCCTCAAAAATCGCCTTGAACTCGGCGGCGACCGCGTTTTCCGGATCCAACAAAGGATGCGGGCTGGGCGCACCCTTGCCCCCGATCCCATTCTTCCCACTCATCCCGCCGATCCCGCCCAGGAAAGATAACGGTTGCTCCAACTGGCCAAGCATCCGGTCGACTTTCGAAAGATCCATCGCATTGTCGACGCCCGGTATTTTTTCGATTCGCTCGCGAATGCCTTGCAATCGTTTCAAGCCTGCGCCGTTTTCATCCCAAAGCGTTGGATCGCGGTAAGCGAAAACCACGAGATCCGAAATTCCAAACGTCGATTGCAGGAACTCAAAATCCTTGCGCGTGGGATCCTCGGGAGCAAACATCCGGTGCAGCGAACGATCAAAGCTGAGCTGCTGCGACGCGGGCCAAGCGACCGCGAACAACGCTACGCTGATTGCGAAAAAAATCCACCGGAATCGAATCATCGAAAATCAAGACCCGATGGGGATCCGCCTGGGCGTATAAAAAGTGCGAACATCCACGCAAGGCATACCCGCGCGACGCGCTGCCTCCACTCCCAAATCTGCATCTTCAAATACGATGCATCGTTCTGCGGCTACTCCCAAGCGACGTGCGGCTTCTAGAAAGACATCCGGTTCCGGCTTGTGCTTGGCGGTATCCTCCGCAGTCACGATCGCGTCGAACCAATCCTGCATTGCAATCTGTCGCAACTGCTGTTCGATGATTGGACGGAATCCGCCGCTCGCCACCGCGATCGGCTTCACTCCACGGTGCTCACGAACGACATCCACCACCTCCGCGATCGGAACCAGCAGATGGATCCTGTCCAAAAAAGCTTGCTCCTTTTCGTTCGCCACTGCGACCGCGTCTAACGCAATCCCTTGCTCGCCTGCCAACATTTCGATAATGCGATGGCTGGGGACGCCTCCGAGCGAATAAAATCGCTCCTCGGGAAATTCAATTCCGTAGCGGCCCATCGTCTCGCTCCACGCAACAAAGTGCACAGGCATCGAGTCGACCAAGGTTCCATCGCAGTCAAAGATGATCGCTTGGCAATTGCGGACAAGATCGCAATCGCGAACACTCAACTCTCTAGAATTCAAACTGCTGGCTTTCGACGATGTGTTTCCAAAGGTCATGCGGTTGGAGGGGACGTGCCAACCAACCATCGATGCGGTAAGTTCCGGACAACTCAAAATGCTCCAGAGCGCTCTCGCTAACACTGGCCATGAAAATTTTAGTCGTATCCAACCGCCTATCCTCCCTTATTGTCCTCACCAAGTCCAATTCGTCAAACGCCCTTGCGCTGCCATTGCAAACCACGTAGTCCAAGGGTTCCGAAGACGCAATCGCATCCAAGGCGGTCTGACGGCTGTTGACCGTGCAAACTTGACATCCATGAAACATCCCAGCAGGAATAGGGAACCCCGAAAGGTTGTCCGAGTCGTTTACCACGAGAATTTGAATCGGAGCCGCCTCCGCCGCCCTTTCATATCTTTGCAACCCTTCCCGTACCGTTTCGGCACGGTTCTTGCCGGATACAACTCCCCTATCGCATACACTCTTCAACGAGTCGGTGTCCAAGGCCGATAGCTCATTGAGCAAATCTCCAAACACCAGATCGGCGCCAATCTCATCCCCGGCCGCCCGCCGCTGCTGAAAGAGATGGAGGCCAGCCCGAATCTCTGCAAGTCGCTGTGCAAACTGCAGCACAGATTGGCTTGACTCCGGTGCATCTATTTGTTCGGAATTGTAATCGCGGCTTTGTTCGGCATATTGCCTAGAGGTTTGTTGGGACGGTTGTTCATACGCTTGTTCAACGGTGTAGCGCTGGCTTCCCTGTTCGTCCCCACCACGGCCCAGCGGGTGGGACGCGAGCGTTAACTCCCCTCTCAGGATCTCGACGCTCCTAGGAGCCTCGATTCCAATTTTTGCAACCTTCCCATTGATGTCCAATAAGCGGACGGTAATTCCACAATTTGGGAATACGATAGACTGATTGATTCGGCGACCTAAGATCAACAAGATTGAGACTCCATTCTTGTGCTGACAGATGTACGTTGTTCATAAAACTCGCCCACTAGTCTAACGCGCTCGCGAACCCAAGTGGCCAACGGAGCCTTTTTAAATAAGAGAGTTGGGAATGCTAGCCCTCGCTCGGGGTTGTGGGAACCAACAGAAGTAGTTTGGGACCATTGTCCCGAACTAATTATTGTCCGGACGGGACAATGGTCCCATCCTACGCAAGGAAAGCCTATTGCTTTTTTTGTCGCAATTTGCCGATCGGCTACAATGACTGCGTTCCCCGCAACCTCC
>JANODW010000056.1:0-4645 GCA_031412875.1 Pirellula sp.
TGGACGGCATCCAGTTGCATGGCGGCTCAGCCAATAACAAGATTGGGGGGCCAACATCGATACCCGGTACCGGGGTTGGGAACCTTATCTCCGGCAATAGCCAACGCGGTGTCGCTATATTTGCGTCCGGTGCTAACAACACGGTCCAAGGAAACATTGTCGGACTCAATGCGGATGGCAATGGCGGACTTCGCAATAACTTTCAGGGTATTGAAGTCAACAATACCAGTCAAACAACTATTGGCGGTCCAAGCCCCAGCTTTCGAAACGTTATCTCGGCGAATTTGGGCTCGCTAGGCGCGATTCTGCTTACTGGAGGCAGTAGCAACATCGTGCAAGGCAACTACATCGGAACGGACATCACCGGGAACCTCGCTTTTGGCAACGCTTCCGACGGCATCTACATCGTCGGAGCGAGTGAGAATGTAATTGGGGGCGATCTGCCCGAATCTGGTAACTTGATCGCGGGCAATCAACGTGATGGCGTTTGGATTCAAGATGCGGTCGCTTTTTTCGGCTTAAACCGCGAATCCCGTAACAATGTTTTGAAGAACAACGTGATCGGCAAAGCAGCAAATGGTCTGGCGCTTGGAAATCAACGAAACGGTGTGTCTATTACTGATGGTGCGGATGGCACGTTGATCGAAAGCAATTCGATTTCCAACAGCCAAGGCTCTGGAATCCTCCTCCTCGGTGCATCTACTATCCAGAATCGGATACGCAGCAATTCGATCTACGGGAATGTCCTATTGGGGATCGACTTGGATGGCGATGGTGTCACAGTCAACGACACGGATGATGCCGATGGTGGGGGTAACACGCGATTAAATTTCCCAGTAGTCGGAAAAGTTGTCTCGGGATTAAACACTCGTGTCATCGGTACCTATCAAGGAAGCGCGTCAACAACCTTTACACTAGAATTCTTCGCAACTTCGCAAGTTGATAATTCTGGCTTCGGAGAAGGAGAGAGGCTACTGGGCACCTCAGTGTTGACGACGGACGTGAGTGGTTTCGCCGACTTCGATGTCTTGCTTGCCGCGACGACGTCGCCTGCGGAGTTTATAACGGCGACAATGCAGGATCCAATGGGTAACACATCCGAGTTCGCAAGAGCGGTCGGCTTTGCTCCGACAGACCTAACTCTATCATCTAACTCAATAGCCGAAAATGCTGGAGCAAATGCGTTAGTTGGAACTTTTTCGACCGTCGATGCCAATCTGGCAGATACCTTTACGTACAGTATGGTCGCAGGGCCAGGATCAAATGACAACGCCAGCTTCCAAATAGACGGCAATCAACTGAAGACTGTTCAGAACTACGACTATGAAACGAAGTCGAGTTTCTCGATCCGCGTCCGTACCACGAATACCGTAGGACTCACCTTCGAGCAGACCTTTTCGATCGGCGTAATAAACGTCAACGAAGCCCCATCTGCACTTACACTTTCGACAACGACGATTGCCGAGAACAACTTAGTCAATGCCGTGATCGGTATCTTCAGTTCAACCGATCCTGATGCGAGCGAGGCGTTTGTCTATAGCCTGGTCAGTGGAGTGGGTTCCACCGACAACGCGGCATTTGCCATCGATGGCGATCAGCTCAAGGCCAATAGCAGCTTCGATTTCGAGACGCAGAGCAACTACTTGATTCGAGTGCGCACTATCGACGCAGGCGGTTTATGGTTCGAGCAGACCTTTACGATCATCATTGGTGATGTCGATGACAACCTGGCCCCATCCGTTTCCATTTCAGCGACCGCCACGGACGGTTTCTCCGGTGTCCGCGGTCAAGTTCGCCGCTTTACTTTAACAACCACGGACTCGGCGCAAGATCGCCAAGCAGGTTTTACTTACACCATTGACTGGGGTGATGGAACGACAGAAGTGTTGCATGGTGGTGAACAATTCGAGATCGACCATCGATATTTGACTGCTGCCACGTTTACTATTTTTGTTATTGCACGAGATCAATATGGCTCCACCAGTTCAGTAGCGCAACGCAATTTAACCACCTTGATATCGGAAGTACAGGGCAACAAGCTTGCTATCGGAGGCACCTCAGGCGACGACATTGTTTCATTGACTCAACCATTGCCAGGGCAATACCGAGTATTTTTGAACTCGACACTTGTTCGCACCTACACGCCAGGTGAGAACGAGTCGATTGCTCTATTTGGCAACTCTGGGCTTGATACCTTTACCGCATTGAATCAAGCCAACGCGTGGAATTTAACGGGTGCTGCAACGGGCTGGCTCAACAACCTGTTCGAATTCGATAGTCTTGAGAATCTCGTTGGCGGCAACGGGATCGATGACTTCAATTTCTCCAACGGTGCAAATGGATTCAATTCCATTAACTCAGGTGCGGGAGTCGATTCATTTAACCTTGCAGCCCAAACTACTTCTGTTTTCGTCAATCTGCAGGCTCGTTCGGTTACTGGAGTTTCCCTTTTTTCAAACGTTGAACGAATCATAGGCTCCAATACAAACGCTGACCTATTGGTTGGCGGTAACGTGGCCAACTCGTGGACTTTGGATGACGTTGATTCGGGTACCGTCGGAGCATTGAGTTTTTCTTCTTTTGAAAATCTTCAAGGCGGCTCGCTTGTGGATACGTTCCGAATCAGTACACCTACAGCGCGCGTTTCCGGCTGGATTGATGGAGGCGCAGCAACAGACTCGATCGTCGCGGCCAATATCGCAAATACGTGGACGGTCAAAGGTTCCGGCCAGGGATCGTTGAATGCAAATGCTTTCCGAGAAGTGGAGAATCTGACCGGCGGAACCGACGAAGATGAGTTTATTTTCGAACCGTCGGCCGTATTGACGGGCAGAATCAGCGGTGGAGCGGGAATCGACAAAATCGATTTGAGTCAATTGAACAATGCCGTCGAGGTGTTCAACAGTACTGTCAAATCGATTACAGGCATCTTGGTTGGCTTCACTGGCGTGGAGCAAGTTCAAGGCGGTTCCGCTACGACTGACCAGCTCACAGGCTCAGAAGCGACAACGTCATGGCGATTCAATAGCGATGGTCAGATCGTTGTAAGTGCCGTCACCTATAGCGGATTCGAAAAGATTCAAGGCGGTTCTGCCGTTGATACGATCATCGGTCCGAATGTTGAAACGCAATGGACTCTAAATGGCTTGGGTAGCGGTTCGCTCTCGTTTGGCAACGCTGTTCAATTCAGTGGATTCGACAACATTACCGGAGGAACGAGTAGCGATAGCTTTGAAATTGCGCCAACCGGAGGACTGCCCGGTAATTTGAATGGTGGAACAGGTGCTGGCCAAAATACACTGAGTTACAGTCTTTGGAACATTGGCGCAGTCGTGAACTTGGCAAATGCGACGGCAGGCAATGCATCGTCTATCGGCGGCCTCACCAGTAACTTTACGATTGTAATCGGCGGCTCGGGCAATGACACGCTCACGGGCAGTAGAACAAGGTCCAGCGTATTGATTGGCAACGCGGGGAATGATTTTCTAACGGGCGGTTCCGGACGAAACATTTTGATCGGCGGGCTTGGCAGCGACACGATGTCGGGTTTAGCCGGCGAGGACATCTTGATCGCGGGTCGCACTCAGCTTGATGCGAATCGAAATGCGCTCCTTTCGATTCTGGCGGAGTGGTCGACAACGCTTCGAACGTTTAGCCAGCGAACCAATAACTTGTTCGGCAATGGATCGGGGGATGGATTGAATGGATCGTTCTACTTGAACTACGAATCGATCGTTTCGGATCCGGAGTCGGTAGATTCACTATTAGGAGGTTCGGGTCAGGATTGGTTTTTCTCTGATTTGGCGGAGATCGTTGACCTGGCTACAAGGGGTCCGGCACCAGATCGTCTCAATTGAATGTCCTTGATAAGGCGAGCAGCAGGCTGAAACATACCAGCCGTAGTTTGGTACCATTGTCCCGAATTCACAAACGGACGGGACAAAGGTCCGATCCTACGGTAGGATTATCGCCAAAGCCAGTCGTATAAGCGATGCGTCTTTAGTTGCTTTTATTGGAGGTATCCACTGGCCAAGTGTCATTCCGTCAATGAAACAGCCGAAAAAGCACAGTCGTTACAACCGGAACGCAAGCCCTCGGAATAGAAGGAATCAGCGAGCTATCCTTGCCGATGGGAAAGCAGGACACTATCTCTGATCTATGAAAGTAGCAAGCGTTGAGGTGAGGATTCCCGAATCAACGCGATGGTTTATTATCACTACTTCTCAGGCACGACAACATGATTCGATTTTGTTTGGCAACGCTATCTGTTTTCTTCATTGGCACGCATGCGTTCGCTTGCGACGACCCCTCCGCCACTTTCCTGAGCTACACCGGCAACGACCTGTTTCCAAGCTACATCATCGCTACGGCGACCGTTGACTGGAACGGTGACGAGCAACGGGCTGAGGATAAAAAGACCGATGAAGATCCTGAGCTCGAAGAGGGAGATATCCCCCTTTTCGGAGACGAAAACGGAAGCATAGGTGTCCAGATCGAAAACGTCAGCGCTGGAACTCGGCTCAAAGTAGAAATCAGTGGCGATGGTTTTCTAAGTGCCTCCAAATGGGAAGGCGAAAGCGACGATGACTACGATATTATCCATGTGTATCCCAAGGCACGATGGAACTACAACGCCCTTCGCAAC